>CBIHPU010000445.1:0-3855 GCA_966211935.1 uncultured bacterium
TCCTGTAATGATCAAAGCTTCAGCGGGAGGAGGAGGAAGAGGAATGCGTGTGGTTTGGGAAGAAAAAGATCTTGAAGCCGCGTTCAACTCTGCGAGACAGGAAGCTGGTGCAGCGTTTGGCAACGACGGAATGTATATGGAAAAGTTCGTTGAAGAACCGCGACATATAGAAATTCAGGTTGTTGGCGATCAATACGGAAAAGCCTGTCACCTCAGCGAACGCGATTGCTCCATTCAGCGCCGTCACCAAAAGTTAGTTGAAGAAACTCCTTCACCTTTCATGACACCTGAATTGCGTGATGCAATGGGCGAAGCTGCTATCAAAGCCGCGCTTGCAGTAAATTATGAAGGTTGCGGAACAGTTGAGTTCCTTGTAGATAAACACCGCAACTTTTATTTCATGGAGATGAATACGCGTATTCAGGTCGAACACCCGATTACTGAAGAGGTAATTGATTACGACCTGATCCGCGAACAGATCCTTGTTGCCGCAGGTGTGCCAATCAGCGGAAAAAATTATTATCCTCAGTTACACTCAATCGAATGCCGAATCAACGCGGAAGATCCGTTCAATAATTTCCGTCCTGCACCAGGTAAAATTACAACGCTCCATACTCCGGGTGGTCATGGTATTCGTGTAGACTCTCACGTTTACGCGGGTTACACTATTCCTCCGAATTATGACTCAATGATCGGAAAGCTGATTACAAAAGCGCAAACACGTGAAGAAGCGATCGCAAAAATGTATCGCGCGTTAAGCGAATATGTAATTGAAGGAATCAAAACAACTATTCCTTTCCATTTAAAATTAATGCAGAATGAAGAATTTAAGAAAGGTAATTACACTACCAAGTTTCTTGAAACCTTCGATCTGACAAAATAATTTCAATTTAAGATTTGATTAAAACCCGTCCCATAAACCGGACGGGTTTTTTATTTATGGTGATTTGTTTCACTTATTTCTTTGTTCATTATTTCGTAAATTAGATAAGATGAATCTCAATAAGAAAATCCAATTGGCAGTTATCGCGTTTAGCGCCGTGTTTGTTTTTTCTTCGCTTGATATTGAAAGCACAGGCGGAGCGCCGGCAGCGCGTACGGGTTCGCCCGCAGATGGATTTGATTGCACAAGTTGTCATGGAGGCGCAGCCACTTCGGTTACAGGATTGATCACTTCAACTATTCCTGCCAGCGGTTACGTTCCTGGTAGTGTCTACACCATCACTGCAACAATATCTGATCCGCTGAAGAATCAATTCGGCTTTGAAATTTCTCCACAGAAAACAAGTGGCGCCCAGGTTGGCACAATGACTATTACTGACGCAATAAGAACGCAGCTTGTTGGGACTGGAAAATACGTAACGCATAAATCAGCGGGCACAACAGGCACGAATAATTCTACTTCATGGAGTTTTCAATGGACCGCACCACAAGCAGGAACAGGATCATTTACTTTCTATGGGGCTTTTTTAGCGGGAAATGCAAACGGTTTGATGTCCGGCGATGCAGTTATACTTTCAACACTTTATATTTCAGAAGATGTGGGAGCATCGGTTAGTGAAGAAAACATAAAATCATTCAGCATTTATCCGAATCCCGCAAATAATTTCGTTTTTTGTAATGTAAAATCAGATGCGGAAATTAATTTGCGTGTCTGTTCCGCTGAAGGACGTCCTTTTAAGCAAATGCATTTTAATAAAGGTGAAATAATTAAGGCGGACATAACAGAATTGAACAGCGGTTTATATATAATTCAGATTGATAAGGATGGGAAGAAATATTCGGGAAAATTTATTAAAGAATAGCACGGCGCTTTTTTTAATCGGCGTATCAATTTTATTTTTTTCCTGCGCAAGAGATCGCGCACAGCCTATTCCGCAGGAGTGTACCGCTATTTCATTTTCGCAGGAAGTGTTGCCTTTAATAAACCAGCATTGCATCAGTTGTCATTACCAGGGAAGCGCAAGCGGCGATCTCAGCGACTACATCCACATCAAACAAAAAGTGGATGATGGGAGCATGAAGCAGCGCGTGGTAGTTCAGAAGGACATGCCGGGCACAACAGCTCTAAGCATTACAGAAATTCAAAAAATAAAATGCTGGATTGAACAGGGAGCGCAGAATAACTAAACGACTTACTTCTGTGATATTTTCACTTCAACCTCCGCCTTCGGCATCATCTTATCCATTTTAGAATTATCGAGTCCCGGAATTACAGCGGGCGCTATTGCAGCGACTGGTTTATATAAAAGTGATTCGTTTTTAGTTTGTACGGAAAGCATTGGATAACTTCTTTCAACCGCGTCCATCACAAAAAAAACAACACTGATTATCATCGCGAACTTCAATCCGCCAAAAACTGAACCTGTAATTTTATTTACCGAACTGAGCGAAGCGCCCTCTACTATTTTATTGATCAGTTTAGCTGTAAGAAAAATCAAGATCACAGCGCCGAGAAATAAAAGACAAAAAGCTACAACCCCGTCATACTTTCCCGCGAATGAAAAAACACTTTTCAGACTTTCTGAAAATTTTGTTGCCGCCAAGATGCCAAGAAAAAAAGCGGCAAGTCCTGCAACCTCTATTATTAATCCTTTAGTAAATCCTTTGTAAAGTCCCCACAATACTGGAATGCAGATGAGAATATCAATAAAATTCATACACTAAAATTAGAGCGCAGACAGCAATAATTTTTTCACAGGAAAAAAGTTTATTAACCTGACAGAGTTAACAGCGGACTAGAATTCCAGGGAAGTTTCTGCTCCGGTTCCGGGAACGACGTTTAAATTAACTTTCCCCTCATTATAGGAAATTCCATTAAACGGATCGTTGACAATAAGACTGGGCGCATCCAGATCAACATAATCAGCGTGCGAAAGTAAATGAGCCATTGCCGTAGTAGCGCATGAACTTTCTCCCATGCAACCAAGATAAATTTTGAGGGATGATTGTTTTGCTGCGTCAATCATCAATTTAGCTTCATGCAAACCTGTGCTCTTCATGAGTTTGATATTGATTCCATGAAAAGCATCGGTGACTCCTGCAACATCTTTCAATCGTTTTACACTTTCATCGGCAATCAGCGGCAAAACGCTTTTTTCTTTTATTCTCTTCATTGTTTCCATTGAAGAAACAGACATCGGCTGTTCCACCAACAAAATATTTTGTTCCTTCATCCAATGGATCATTTCAAGCACAAAAATTTCATCTTTCCATCCTTGATTTACGTCTACGTACAACGGTTTATCAGTGTATTTTCTTACGAGCTGAATTATTTTTTTATCGTCAGGTGTTCCAAGTTTTATTTTCAAAACCGGGAACCCATCCGCTTCTCGAATTTTTTGTTCAACGAGTTTTTCATCTCCTATGCCAATGGTATGCGCCGTTGATTTTGAAACAAAACTTTTAATTCCAAGCAACTCAAATACCGGTTTGCTTTTCATTTTCCCCTTCAAGTCATGCAGCGCAATGTCTATGGCTGCCTTCGCCGCGTTGTTACCATCATCAATTGCGTCTACGCGCGAAATGATTTCCTGCAGTTTTTCCACATCATCATATTCTTCAATAATCTTTCGGGCCCTGGCTAAAAAACTGATCACGCTTTCCTGTGTTTCGCCCAGGTAAGGAGGAATTGCAGCTTCTCCATAACCAGTGAAATCTTCTGAAGATATCTTTACATACACAACAGGAGTGTGCGTGCGAACGTTTGACGATACTCCGAATGGATATCTGAATTGCAAATGATATGGTAAGATGGAAAGTTTCACCCATGTAAAATTACCCTTTTATATTTCCATTCCTTTTTTTTCTTCAATGAAAAGAAGCCAGCATCTTACACAAGAACAATGTATCTTT
>CBIHPU010000446.1:0-3850 GCA_966211935.1 uncultured bacterium
GTGGCCATATCGGCCAGTTTAAACTGTATTGCCTGGTGCTTGGAAATTTCTTTTCCAAACGCTTTTCTTTCTTTCGAATAAGCAAGAGCCAGTTCATAAGCGCCGCTCGCGATACCTAAAGCCTGCGAAGCAATTCCGATTCGCCCACCAGCAAGTGTTTTCATCGCAAAGCCAAATCCGGATCCGTCATCACCAATACGATTTGCTTTTGGCACTTTAACATCAGCGAACATTAATGAATGCGTATCCGATCCGCGAATACCCATCTTGTCTTCTTTTCTTCCAACGGTAAAACCAGGCATTCCTTTTTCTACTATAAGCGCGTTGATTCCTCTGTGTCCTTTTTCGACGTCAGTTTGCGCGATTACAAGATAAGTTGAAGCGCTGTTTCCGTTGGTGATCCAGTTCTTTGTTCCGTTAAGCAGATAATAATCTCCGCAATCTATAGCAGTAGTTTTTTGCGATGTCGCATCTGAACCTGCTTCTGGTTCTGATAAGCAGAACGCGCCAATTTTTTCACCTTTTGCAAGAGGCACAAGATATTTTTGCTTTTGCTCTTCTGAAGCGAAATGCTCAAGTCCCCAGCAAACGAGTGAGTTGTTCACACTCATGATTACTGAACACGATGCATCTACTTTGGAAATTTCTTCCATTGCCAGAACGTAACTGATGGTATCCATTCCGCCGCCACCATATTTTGGGTCAACCATCATTCCTAAGAAACCAAGTTCTCCCATTTGTTTTACCTGCTCTGCAGGAAATTTCTGGTGTTCATCGCGTTCAATTACGCCGGGTTTTAAAACCTCCTGTGCAAAATCACGCGCAGCTTTCTGGATCATTCTGTGCTCTTCGGTCAGTTCAAAATGCATGATGTATTTCTTTTAAGTGAGAGGCAAATTTAACCGTTTTTACCGTAAAAACGAGGCTTTTTTTAAATCCTGCGCACGATTTTCATTTGGAAAATGTGATTTTTACATTTCCTCCAAATGTTTACTTTTAGGCTGTATGCAGAATGAGTTAACAGGTGTAGGATTAATGTCGGGGACTTCCCTGGACGGATTGGATATTGCATGTTGCAAGTTTCAATTTTCGGGCGGGAATGTAACTTACTCTGTTACCGCGTCGCAAACCGTTTCTTATTCAAAAGAATGGAGGGACAAATTGGCGAACGCGCAGAACCTTAATGGCCTTGCGCTGGTGCAGTTGAACCATGAATTCGGAGTTTATTGCGCCGATCAGGCAAAACGGTTTTTAACTGCGCATAATATTTCAGTGGATTTTATCGCTTCGCACGGTCATACGGTTTTTCATCAGCCAGAGAAAGGAATAAGTATTCAGATTGGAAACGGAGCCGCAATTGCCGCCGGAACGGGAATTACTACGGTGTGCGATTTTCGTTCGTTAGATACCGCGCTGGGCGGACAGGGCGCGCCGTTGGTTCCAATTGGTGACGCACTGTTGTTTTCAGAATATGATGCGTGCCTGAATCTTGGTGGAATTGCAAATATTTCATTTGCAAAAAATAATCTCAGAATAGCGTTTGACATCTGCGCGGTAAATATTGTGCTCAATGAACTTAGCAGCGCGTTGGGTATGTTGTTTGATAAGGATGGCAATGCATCACGCTCAGGAAAATTGAATGCAGCTCTGCTTGAAAAATTAAATGAAGATCCATTTTATTCCATCATAGAAAAAAAATCGATTGGACGAGAATGGATCGAAGAACATGTATTTGCGGTGTTAGGTGAATTCAGTCTGAATTCAGAAGATAAACTGCGCACGTTTACTGAACACGCCGCAATTCAGATTACGCGTGTTGCAAAAGAAAATAATTTAAAACGGATACTGGTAAGCGGGGGAGGAGCCTACAACAAATTTTTATTGGAGCGAATCAAAGATTTATCGGGCGCTGAAATAATTTTACCCGCTCCTCAAATAATTGAATTTAGAGAAGCGATAATTTTCGCCTTGCTGGGCGCTCTTCGTTTACAAAATAAGATCAACACACTCAGCTCCGTTACCGGAGCACACTATGATAGTTGTGGAGGCGCTGTTTATTCCGGAAAAAATATTACATAACCTGTTTTCGCGGAACAATTGCGCAGGTAAAGCGGCTTATACTGCAAAGGTCTCCTGTATCGTCGGTCATTCTTATTTCCCACACATGCGTGCGGCCTTTTGTGTGAATGGGTTTGCAGATTCCTGTAATATTTCCTCCACTTACGGTCTTCACATGATTTGCATTTATTTCGAGTCCCACACCAATAAAATGTTCGCGGTTTACCATCAGCCAGCTCGCAATACTTCCCAGTTCTTCCGCCAGCGCAACGTATGCTCCTCCATGGCAAATGCCAAATGGTTGTTTGGTTTTTTCATTCACCGGCATCGTGCCTTTTAAAAAATCATCTCCCAACTCTACAATTTTTATATCCAGGCTCTGAGATAAAGTGTTTTTCTGCATCCACGCAATATCATCTAAAGTCGGATTGTCCTTCCATATTTTTTCAATAGCCATAGATTTCTTTTTTTATGATATTGATTGTAGAACGAATCTCTTCTTCTGTTGAGTACTTTCCAAGACTGAACCTTATCGATGAATAAATATCTTCATCACTTAATCCCATTGCTTTTAATACATGAGATGGTTCCGCAACAGCGGAAGTACACGCAGAACCCATTGCTACGGCAACTGATCTCATCTTTACAATCATATCCGTCGATTTCTTCCCGCTGAAACACATATTGGATGTGTTGTACAAGCGCGTTCTTGTGCTTCCGTTTATTCTTACGCCGGGCAGATCAAGTAAATTATGTTCCAGCATACCGCGTAGCACAGAAACGCGCGTATTAACGTCCCATAATTCTGTTGTTGCCAGCTCACAGGCTTTGCCAAGCCCGATTATTCCCGTTACGTTCAGAGTGCCGCTACGCAATCCTTTTTCGTGTCCACCACCATGCTGCTGAGCGGCAAGTGTTACCCGCGAATTTTTTCTTCTCACATATAATGCGCCCACTCCTTTCGGACCATACATTTTATGCGCAGATACACATGCCAGATCAATTCCCGTTTCATTGACATCAACAACGAGTTTTCCAATTGCCTGAGTTGTATCGCTCATCAAAATGGAATTATTCTCATGAACCAATTTTGCTATTTCTTCTATTGGCTGGATCACCCCGGTTTCGTTGTTCGCCAGCATAATGCAAACAAGAATTGTTTTTGGACTTAAAGCTTTTTTTAATTCATAAGGATCAATCAACCCTTCAGGATCACAACTTAAGTAAGTGATCTCTGCTCCATATTTTTTCTGCAGGTAAGAGCAGGTGTCAAGAACAGCTTTATGTTCAGTTTTTGCGGTGATGATGTGATTTCCTTTTGAAACATAGTTCTCGAAAACTCCTTTGATTGCTAGATTAATTGATTCTGTTGAACCCGATGTGAAAATAATTTCGTCCGGCTCGGCATTGATGAGTTTCGCTACCTGGTTGCGCGCTTTTTCAATCGCTCTTGCGGCCTCCCGTCCATAACCATGCGTGTTGCTCGATGCGTTTCCGAACTTTTGGCTGAAGTAAGGCAACATCACTTCCAGCACCCGTTCGTCTACAGGTGTGGTAGCGTTGTAATCCAGGTAAATTTCTTCACTCATCTTTACAAATTTACTTGTTTTGCCTGCAATCGCTCACGTTTGGTTTAATTAACTTCGCGCACCATGTTAGGAAAGATAACACCCGCGCATTTTTTACTGCATTTTATTGTCCTTATTTGGGGATGGTCGCCAATATTGGGCAGAGCCATTGAAACGGAAGCATTGCAGCTTGTATGGTTCAGAATGGCCATTACAGTTACTGT
>CBIHPU010000447.1:0-3837 GCA_966211935.1 uncultured bacterium
CGGGAACAACGGATGTAAATGGAATAATAAATGTGGCACTGAGAAAAAAGCCTTTTCTTTTGATTGCGAAGAATGGAAATCAACGCGGTTATCTGAAACTTTCAGATGGACTCGCAAATTCTCTCAGCAAGTTTGACGTTAGTGGAGAGGAGAATAAGAAAGGAGTGAAGGGATTTGTTTATGCTGAGCGTGGAGTATGGAGACCCGGCGATTCTATTTTTGTCAATTTTATTCTGGAAGATAAACTAAAAACCTTACCTCCTGGTCACCCCGTAAAATTTGAGTTGCTTGATCCTAATTACCAGGTTGTGCAGACTGTAACAAAATCGCGTAATGTAGACGGGATCTATGATTTTCGCACTGCGACTACAAATGGAGCGATGACCGGCAGCTGGCAGGCACGTGTTCGTGTAGGAAATCTTTCTTACTATAAAGATTTAAAAATTGAAACCGTAAAACCGAACAGGTTAAAGATCTATCTGAATTTTCCGAAGGAGCAACTGAATGCCAATGACAAGGATTCATTTGCAACGCTCCAGGTGAAATGGTTGCACGGAGCAATCGCGAAAAATCTCAGCGCGCAGGTTGATGTTTCAGTAAGTAGGGCAGAAACACGCTTTCCAAAATTCAACGGTTATTGTTTCGATAGTCCGTTGCGTAATTTGCAGAGTGATAATATTACCCTGTTTGCTGACAAGATCAATGAAAAAGGTGAAGCAAAGGTGAACACAAATCTCAAACTTGGTGAAGCCGCGCCCGGAATGCTGAAACTGAATTTCTCAACTAAAGTTTGGGAAGAAGGCGGCGATTTCAGCGTTGACAGATTCAGCACCACTTTTTCTCCTTTTTCATCTTATGTTGGAATCAAGTTGCCTGAAGGTAATGTTTACGATCAGACACTTGAAACCGGAAAAAAACATTGGTTCGATATTGCTACTGTAAATCCCGAAGGAAAACCTGTTTCAAGAAAGAAGCTAAATGTAAAAGTTTATTTGCTCACGCAGCGCTGGTGGTACGATCAATATGAAAACGCGGCGAATTATCTGTCACGTTCGGGTACCGTGGTAATAATGGATACGATGATCGCGACACAGGACGGAAAAGGCGGATTTAATTTTAAAGTTGGAAAACATGAGTATGGAAAATATCTTGTTGTTGTTAATGATAATGAAAGCAAACACGGCACAGGGAAGGTTTTCTGGATGGACCAACCTTATTGGGCCAGAGAGAATCGTGTAGGCAATGAAAATGCCAGCATGCTCAATTTTGCGACGGATAAAGAAAATTATTCCGTAGGAGAAAAAGTAAAGCTTACATTTCCTTCTCCGTCCGACGGAAAAGCTTTTGTAAGTATTGAAACCGGAAGAAAAATTCTGAAGCAATTTTGGGTTGATACAAAGAAAGGTGAGACCGCTTACGAATTTATTGCATCCGCAGATATGTCGCCGAACGCTTATGTGCACGTTACACTTCTTCAACCTCATTTAAGCACAGTGAATGATCTTCCAATTCGTTTGTATGGTGTTATCAATCTGAATGTGGATGATCCGGCAACTCATCTTCATCCCGTTATTAAAATGCAGGATATAATAAAACCTGAAAGCGTTACAGCAGTTACTGTTTCTGAAACTTCAGGAAAAGAAATGGCATACACGCTTGCAATTGTTGATGAGGGACTTCTGGATCTTACAAGATTTAAAACTCCTGAGCCTCATACAACTTTTTATACACGTGAGGCGCTGGGTGTGAAGACCTGGGATCTTTATGATATGGTACTTGGCGCGCAGGCGGGAAAGATTGATAAAATTCTGAGTATTGGTGGAGACGAATCCGCGTCAATGAAAAAAAGTGCCAAAGCAAATCGTTTCAAACCTATGGTAAGATTTGTCGGACCGTTTCATTTGAAAGCAGGCGCGAGTAAAACACACAATATTTCTGTTCCAAATTATGTTGGTTCGGTACGTGTGATGATTGTAGCCGCTCATAATGGTGCATATGGAAAAACAGACAAAACTGTTGCTGTACGCAAACCGTTAATGGTGCTTGCAACTTTGCCAAGAGTTGTTGGTCCGAACGAAACGGTTTATTTGCCGGTGAATGTTTTTGCAATGGAGAAACACGTTAAGAATGTGAAAGTGGAAGTAGAAACGAATGAATTTTTTAAACTGGATGGATCGGCTTCGCAGATAATGTCATTTAAAGATGTGGGCGATGAAGTGATCAACTTTAAATTGCTGGTGGCGGAGAAAGTTGGTGTTGGGAAGGTGAAAGTAAAAGTAAGCAGTGGAAAGGAAGTAGCGTACCAGGAAATCGAGATCGATGTGCGCACGCCGAATCCGAAAGTGGTTGATTCATGGGAAACAGTTTTAAAACCCGGAAAAGAATGGAGCAAACAGGTTTCCTTCAAGGGAATTGCAGGGACAAATAAAGGAACGATTGAACTGAGCGTGTTGCCGCCTATGTCAATTGAATCGCGTATGCAGTATCTGATTCAGTATCCTCACGGCTGCATTGAGCAAACTACTTCCTCAGTTTTTCCGCAAATGCTCGCAGCAAATATTGTTGATCTCTCCGACAAAGAGAAAAAACAGATCAGCTACAACATCAAAGCTGGATTGAAGCGTTTGCAAATGTTTCAGACTTTTGATGGAGGCTTTGCTTACTGGCCGGGTCTGGGCTACGCTAGCGACTGGGGCAGTAACTATGCCGGACATTTTATGGTTGAAGCGGAAAAATACGGTTACACAATTCCGGGGAATATGAAAGCGCGCTGGGTAACTTACCAGCAGACCCAGGCGAAAAACTGGAGTAATAGTCCAAATAATTTTTCTCATCCGCACGGTTATGAATCCAGTCAGGCAATTCAGGCATACAGGTTATACACGCTTGCGCTTGCCGGCGCGCCTGAGTTAAGTTCCATGAACAGATTGCGTGAAGAGAAAAATTTGTTTGAAACAACTAAGTGGAGACTTGCCGCTGCTTATCAGCTGATCGGTCAGCCGGAAATTGCAAAGCAACTTTCAAAAGGATTAAAGACCGATGTTCCTGAATACACTGAGCTTTCTTACAGTTACGGAAGCGATGTGCGCGATGAAGCGATGATACTTGAGGCGTTGGTTATAATGAAAGATTGGGACAGGGCTGCAGAACTTGCGAAAGAAGTTGCAAAGGGATTGAACGGCAAAGATTGGTACAGCACGCAGGAAACAGGTTATGCTTTGCTTGCAATGTGTCGTTATGCGGAACTGAATGGCGAATCAAAGATCATTAATGTTGATTATAGTATTAACGGAGCGGGTTCAGACGGAAGAAGAACAAAAGCAAAAGTTTGCCAGATTAAACTTTACGATAATGATTTTGCTGATGGAAAAGGAAGCGTTAGTGTAAAGAATAAAAGTGAAGTTCAGTTGTACGCTAAACTGGTTGTAGAAGGAGTGCCCGCAATCGGTGATCAGACTTCCGCGGCAAATAATATTACAGTTGAAGTGAGGTATACTGACATGAAAGGTAAAATAATTGATCCTGCAAAGCTGGTTCAGGGTACTGATTTTATTGCTGAAGTGGAAATTAAAAATTCTGGTAAAAAAGGATTTCTGAATGAGATGGCGCTGAACCAGGTCTTTCCGGGTGGATGGGAGATTCACAATGCAAGGATGGATGAGACATATTCAACTTATACAGCCGATAAACCAATATACCAGGATATTCGGGATGACAGGGTTTACACTTACTATGATCTTGGTTCCAACAACACAAAAAAGTTCAGAGTTGTACTGAACGCGACATATCTTGGGCGATTTTATTTACCAACGGTTTATACAGAAGCGATGTATGACA
>CBIHPU010000448.1:0-3825 GCA_966211935.1 uncultured bacterium
TTGTTTCCGCTGGTCGCGGGATGAAGGGTCCTGAGCATTGGGGACTTGTTGAAGAACTGGCAAAAGCTCTTGGGGCAACTACTGCTTGTTCACGTCCGGTTGCAGATATGCACTGGCGTCCGCACCACGAACACGTTGGACAAACAGGTATCGCAATTCGTCCAAATCTGTATATAGCAATTGGAATTTCCGGCGCTATTCAGCATTTAGCCGGAGTTAACGGCAGCAAAACAATTGTGGTGATAAACAGCGACAAGGAAGCGCCGTTCTTTAAGAGCGCGGATTATGGAATTGTAGGCGATGCGTTCCAGGTTTTGCCCAAGCTGATCGAAGCGGTTAAAAAGTTCAAGGCGCAGGCTAATTAAGAGAAATTTTTTATATTTAAATATTCTAAACCCTAATAGGATTTTTCAGAAAGGGATGGTATGAAGAAAGTAAGATTAGAAATTGTTGGCCTTTCTTACAGTCAAACTCAGGCAGGCGCTTACGCCCTGGTGCTGGGAGAGTCAGGAGGAAAACGCAGGCTGCCAATTATTATCGGTGGTTTTGAAGCGCAGGCAATTGCCATTGAGCTTGAAAAAATGACGCCGAGCCGTCCGCTCACGCACGATCTGTTCAAGACTTTCGCTGAAACATTTGACATCAGCGTAACCGAAGTAATCATTTACAACCTGGTTGAAGGCATTTTTTACGCGAAATTAATGTGCATCAGCGGTGAAAGAGAAACTGAAATTGACGCGCGCACTTCTGATGCAATTGCGCTTGCTGTTCGTTTCCAGTGTCCGATTTATACGTATGAGTTTATTCTTGCTTCGGCGGGAATAATTCTGGAAGATGAGGCGCTTATAAAAACAGAAGAGCATGCAGCAGACGAACCGATAGAAAAAGGATTGGGAACCGAAAGCGAATATAAAAGCAAAAGCACTGAAGAATTAAAAACGCTTCTCGCAAACGCGGAACAGGATGAGCAATATGAAATTGCAGCGAGGATCAGGGATGAATTGAATAACAGAAAGAAATCCTGAAGAACACTTACAATAGAAATTAACCCTGTCAGATTTGACGGGGTTTTTTGTTTCTCGCGGAGAGGTGTTTCAGGCGGAGAGGGTTTCACGCGGAGAGCGCGAAGTTGGCGGAGAGCGCGGAGTTAGCGGAGAGTGCGGTTGAAGAAATACATCTATGTGATCTATGTCGCTATGTTCCCGAAGCCTCGGGATCAAAATGATAACTAATTTTTCACGCGGAGAGCGCGGTTTTAATTTCTAAAACAATTCTTCTATTCTGAACTCCGCGGTCTTTGCGCTCCTTTGCGCACTCCGCGTGAAACTCTATTTACCACACACAACTCTCCCATACTTCGTTTTAATTATGTAAAAAGAATTGGTTGCGTGCTCAATATACAAGTCGTCTCCTCCTGACTCCTCAAAGTTCAAATCGGATGACGAAACAGTTTTCTTCCCGCCAGGAACAACATAAAAAACAGTATTCGCTAAAGGCTTTTCTGTGTTAAATGACTCGCACTTAAGCGAAGCTGAATCAGAGTTTTGTTCTGCAGATTCGTTAACGCCTTCCTTCTTGCTGCTGCTTCCAAAAAACATTACCAGTAAAATTATTGTGAATCGAAGTGTGCTCATGTTTTCAATTTCTATGGGTTATAATTACCGTTTAATTTCTACTATGAATTTGTTCGCCATGTGCGGAACAGTTCCTTCTTCATCGGGGAAAAAGAAAAACTGAATCGTGTATCGTTGCAATGAATCTGTGGCGTACACTGAATAGAACATGCCTCCTTCCACTTCCGATTCAACCGGAAGAATGTTTTCAATCTCTTTTTCGTTCAGGTATGATTTGAGTTCCGATATGTTCTCATCGAGCGGACAAACTGTATAAACCGCGCTGACAAATTTCTCTGTACTATCCTGTATCCAGTCTGAAGGGAGCAACACGATCTCCAAACTATTAATTGCTTGAGGTGATACTTTGACACCGGCGCTTTTTTCCTTTCGGCACATCGCGAAAAGAAACATCAACGAAACGATTACTGTAAAACGTAATATATCTTTCATGTGTATTTATTTTTGACAAATCTCTATCCAAACTGGCCGGAATGAAAACGGATTTGCGGGATGAAAAAAGCGTATGAAAGAAAATATGACAGATCCCTGCACAACTCCATTAAATATTTCAACTGTAAATGGAAATCTGCCGGTATGTTACTTCGTGAAAAGGAAAAAACACAAGAAGAAATTTAAGCATCTGCATTTTCTGCAAATTTTATTAGGGAGGAAATACGTGTTTTAACATTTCGAAAAAATTCTCCATCACCAGGGATCAATTGACTAATAAGGTTATTTGACATTTTCCAGCGAAAAAAGAATAGCGACACCCAATAATCTTTATTTTTATATTCTTATTGATCCCCACTGTATATGGAAAGATTTACGGGCTTACTTGGTGTAGTAGTTATTCTTGGAATCGCTTTTCTCCTCTCCAATAACAAAAAGAAAATTAACAAGCGTCTTGTATTTAGCGGGATCGGCCTGCAATTATTGATTGCCGTCCTCGTTCTGAAAGTTCCAATTATTACGGAATTCTTCGCGACGCTTGGTAAAGTGATGGGAAAGATAGAAGAGTTCGCTTCAAAAGGAGCCGGTTTTGTTTTTGGCGGAGTCCTGGTGAATAATAATGGAATTCCTTCTGACTTTAGATTGCCGCATATGTTTGTGTTCGCGTTCAGCATTACAGCCACCATTATTCTTGTATGTGTTCTTGTCGCCATGTTTTATCATTGGGGAATTATGCAGCGAATGGTTGCAGTGATTGCGCGTGTCATGAATTCAGTAATGCGCGCAAGCGGTTCTGAATCGTTGAGTAACGTTGCAAGCGCGTTTGTAGGTCAGGTAGAGGCGCAGGTAATGATCCGTCCCTATTTGCCCACCATGACAAGAAGTGAGTTGCTTTCGTCAATGGCAGGAAGCATGGCCTGCATTGCCGGAGGAATTCTTATTGTTTATGTGAATATGGGCGCTAAGGCGGAATATCTTTTAACGGCGAGTTTAATGGCGGCACCTGCGGCACTCGTCATCTCAAAAATAATTTATCCTGAAACGGAAGAATCACTTACTAAAGGAACAGTAAAACTGGAAGTAAAAAAAGAACACACTAATTTGATTGACGCGATTTCTCATGGCGCGGGAGACGGAATGAAGATCTCGATAAACGTAATTGCCATGCTGATCGGATTTATCGCGTTGGTAGCGCTTATCAATTACCTGCTTACCAAATTCGGTTTGTTGGCTGGATTGGATTTTCCGCTAACGCTGGATTGGGTTTTTGGAAAACTGTTTTACCCAATGGCCTGGGTAATGGGTGTTCCTGGAGATGAAGTGCAGCAGGCCGCAACAATTATGGGCCAGAAGCTTACGATAAACGAATTTATTGCATTTGACACGCTGACACATTTAAAGCAACCGCTCAGTGAAAAAGGATTGGCGATTACAAGTTTTGCAATTTGCGGCTTTGCCAATTTCAGTTCGGTGGGAATGCAAATTGGAGGAATAGGCGCATTGGCTCCTGAGCGCAGAGCAGATCTTGCTAAGTTAGGAATGCGTGCGCTGATCAGCGGAACATTAGCGTCTTATTTATCGGCAACGATTGCGGGGATGTTGATTTAGCAGTAATTTGGAAAACATTATTGTTAGCAAACATTTTTCACGAATTGATCGTGTTTGGGTTGCGATTGGATCGCCGAGTGCGGGGATTTGGCAATTCGGTGCGAACCGGAAGTTTTTTCTGGTACTTGTCAAACCTGTGCGATAAAAGAAA
>CBIHPU010000449.1:0-3818 GCA_966211935.1 uncultured bacterium
ATAAAGAACATGTCATTATCCAGTCCTACAGTTTCCCAGTCGCATTGGGCCAGGTTGGAATTAACTGATAAAATGAAACTGAAAATTAAAATGAATAGTTGCGTAGTTTTTTTCATGGGGAAATTGAATTAAGAAAGAAAGTTAAGAAATTTTAAGAATATGGCCAGGCAATATACTGCAGTTTCCACGGAAAAAAAAGAAACGAATGATTATCCGCTTATTTCCGCATTTGAAACATTGTCTTAACTTTGTTTGAATTGAAAAAGTATTTATCCATAACACTGCTCGCTTTATTTCTGCTTTCTGCTACTGAATTGTATCAGTTGCTGAAAATGCCTGTTTTGGTGCAGCATTATCTGGAACATTCCGAAGAAAAAAAGGATCTTTCTCTGTGGGAATTTTTAGCGAATCATTATGCAAGTGAAAAGGCTGAACATGATCAGGATAATCAACTTCCCTTTAAATCGCACAGTGAGTTTTCCAGTCTTGTCCATTCTCTTACCATTTCCCATAATTATCCTCAGGTAACAAGACCTATTCATTCCGAGGAAAAAGAATTTCCTGTTTGCGAGGAATTCTTTCTGAGCAGGACGCATTCTTCGTCCATCTGGCTACCGCCAAAATCCTGTTAATTAATGATTATATAACTGGCAAAGAAATTTGATGATTTGCCAGTGTGTTATTAATTTATTAACATGATTAACAGAGAAAAAAATTATGCTCGATAAGATTATCGGTTTTTCCATCCGCAATAAACTCATTATTGGACTTTTTACTATTGCCCTTGTAATTTATGGCGCTTTTGAAGTGACAAAACTTCCTATTGATGCGGTGCCGGATATTACAAACAACCAGGTGCAGGTCATCACGGTCGCTCCTTCTTACGGCGCAACAGATATTGAAAGCCTCGTTACATTTCCTATTGAGCAGGCCAACGCAAACATCAGCGGTATAATGGAGATAAGAAGTTTTTCTCGTTTCGGTTTATCGCTTGTCACAATTGTATTTGATGATGAAACGGATGTTTACTGGGCACGTCAGCAAGTGGCAGAGAGACTTCAGAAAGTGCAGACTGAAATTCCCGTCGGGATTGGAACCCCAGAACTCGGTCCGATTTCTACCGGCCTCGGTGAAATCTACCAGTATGTTGTCCGTCCAAAAAAAGGATACGAAAAAAAATACACGGAACTTGAACTTCGTACTATACAGGATTGGATTGTAAGGAGGCAATTGATAGGAGTGAAAGGTGTGGCGGAAGTAAGCAGCTTCGGAGGAAAACTGAAACAATATGAAGTTTCAGTGAACCCAAACAAACTGCAGGCGCTGAACTTAACCATCAACGATGTTTTTACAGCGCTTGAAAAAAATAATCAGAACACCGGCGGCGCTTATATTGAAAAAGGGCCTACAGTTTTGTTCATTCGAAGCGAAGGATTGATCGGAAATAAAAGTGACATTGAAAATATTTCTGTTGTATCTACGCCTGGTGGAACACCTGTTTTGGTTAGAGATGTAGCTGAAGTGAACATTGGTTATGCTACGCGTTACGGAGCGATGTGTTATAACGACGAAGGAGAAGTTGCAGGTGCGGTTGTAATGATGTTGAAAGGCGCGAACAGCAGTGATGTGATTGAAAATGTAAAGGACCGCATTGCGCAGATCCAGAAAACTTTACCGGAAGGCGTAGTGATTGAACCATTTCTTGACCGTACAAAAATGGTAAATAACGCCATCAGTACAGTGGAGAAGAACTTATTGGAAGGTGCGCTTATTGTTGTTTTCATTCTCGTTTTATTTCTCGGGAATTTCAGAGCAGGATTACTGGTCGCTTCAGTGATTCCGCTTGCAATGCTCTTCGCCATCATCATGATGAACACATTTGGCGTAAGCGGAAATCTAATGAGTCTGGGTGCCCTGGATTTCGGATTGATAGTAGACGGCGCGGTGATCATTGTTGAGGCCGTGATGCATCAGTTATCTCACAATAAAAAATTCGGAATGGTTAACCGTATCACGCAGCAGGAAATGGATAAACAGGTAGGAATTTCTGCGGGCAAAATGATGAACAGCGCGGTGTTCGGCCAGATCATTATTCTCATCGTGTATCTTCCCATTTTTACTTTGCAGGGAATAGAAGGAAAAATGTTTAAACCAATGGCGCAGACTGTCGCGTTCGCATTAATTGGCGCGTTTATACTTTCCCTCACATATATTCCGATGATGAGTTCACTGGTGTTGAGCAAGAAGATAAAACATAAGGCGAATTTTTCTGACAGAATGATGGCTTGGCTGGAAGCAAAATACCAGAGAGCGCTGATCAAAATTCTTCGAGTACCGAAAACTGTAATTGCAGTTGTAGTGAGTTTATTCGGTGTTGCAGTATTTATATTGATGGGGCTTGGAGGAGAATTTATCCCTGCTCTCGAAGAAGGCGATTTCGCGGTAGAGACGCGGGTGCTTACCGGCAGCAATCTTGAAACAACAATCGAGTTCACCCAAAAAGCCGCGGGAGTAATTAAGTCACGTTTTCCTGAAGTGGAAAAGGTCGTTACAAAAATTGGCAGTGGTGAAGTCCCTACCGACCCGATGCCAATGGAAGCGGCGGATTTAATGATCATCATGAAAGATAAATCTGAATGGACCACTGCAGAAACTTTTCCTGAAATGGCAGAGAAAATGAGTGAGGCCTTAAAAGATGTTCCGGGAATTACTACCGGATTTCAATATCCTGTTCAAATGCGTTTCAATGAACTGATGACGGGCGCGCGTCAGGATGTAGTGTGTAAAATATTTGGTGAGGACCTTGATACACTTGCACAATTGGCAGGTAAACTGGGTGGCATTGTAAATACTGTAGACGGAGCGGCGGATCTTTTTGTTGAACCTGTGACCGGTATGCCTCAGGTAGTGATAGAATATAACCGCGCGGTAATTTCGCAGTACGATTTGAACATAGAAGATATCAATAAGGTGATCAACACCGCTTTTGCCGGACAAAGTGCAGGAATGGTATTTGAAGGCGAGAAGAGGTTTGAACTCGTGGTTCGTTTAAATAATATTTTACGTCGTGATGTTGAGGATATTAAAAACCTTCTGATTCCAACACCGCAGGGAACGCAGATACCATTGCATCAGTTAGCAGATGTAACAGTGAAAGACGGACCGAATCAGATTCAGCGTGAAGACACCAAGCGCAGAATTGTAATAGGTTTTAATGTTCGTGGACGGGATGTGCAGAGTGTGGTAGAAGAGGTTCAGAAGAAAGTTGAGTCACAGATAAAGTTTCCCGCGGGTTATTATCCAACTTACGGCGGCGCTTTTGAGAATTTGAATGAAGCGAAGAAGCGTTTGTTCATTGCGGTTCCCGTTTCGTTGCTACTGATTTTTTTGTTGCTGTTCTTTGCCTTTAGCTCCGTAAAGCACGGACTACTTATTTATTCCGCAATTCCACTTTCCGCAATTGGTGGTATTTATTTTCTTGCATTAAGAGGAATGCCATTCAGCATCAGCGCAGGCGTTGGCTTTATAGCATTGTTTGGTGTAGCGGTGTTAAATGGAATAGTTTTAATTGCTGAATTCAATAGATTAAAGCAATCAGGATTGAACGATCTGCATCGCATAGTGATAACGGGAACGAAAGTGAGGTTAAGACCGGTGTTGATGACAGCGTTTGTCGCGTCACTCGGTTTTCTTCCAATGGCAATAAGCAATGGCGCGGGCGCGGAAGTGCAGAGACCATTGGCCACGGTTGTAATCGGTGGCCTTATGCTCGCTACATTCCTTACGCTTTTTGTTCTGCCTGTTCTCTATATTCTTTT
>CBIHPU010000450.1:0-3810 GCA_966211935.1 uncultured bacterium
TTTGTCTTCTTCTTTTGGGCCGTTCGGAAAATTACTTTTTTCACCATTGATGATGACGCTTTTAAAGCTTGAAGTAGTAAAGTCGTTCCAGCCGGAATTTCCAACGGGACCATGAAAAGTTATTAATCCTGTCTTTGCGTAAATCGCGTTCAGCATAACAGTAATATCACTGAAGCCAATAAACACTTTTGGATTTTGCTGAATGAGAGAGAAATTAATTTTATCAAGCAATCGCGCGCAACCCCAGCCGCCTTTGGCGCAGAAAATTCCTTTTATTTCTTTGTTCGCGAAAAAATCGTTCAGCTCAGTCGCACGCAGATCATCGGTGCCGGCGAAATAGCCGAATTTTTCAGTCAGTGTTTTTCCAAGTACAACTTTAAAACCGAAATCATTTAGAATTTTTGTAAACGAAGTGATGCTGGTGTCATCCCAGACTGCGCCGGCAGGTGAAGTGATAGCAACTGTATCGCCCGCTTTAAGCCGCTGCGGTTTAATAATTGTTGTTGGTTCCGTCTCTGAATCGGAGTTTTGTGACAGGGAAAAGAGTGAAGGAGTGAGAGCGGCTCCTGCCGCAAGCAAAGATGATTTTCTGAGAAAGCTTCGACGCGAATTATCAGGATGCATTCATCCAAAGATACATAATCCGTGCCGTTTTAATTTGGACTTTGGGTCATCCTGTAGAGCAACTCTACCTTAGTTTCCGGATCCAGGATACGCTCTTCCGCAGGCATTGGTTGCGTATGAAAACTACCGGTGAGTTCTCCGAACCATTGTAATTGCGTGTCGCATGATTTCATGAGATTGTGAAGTTCAGTGGCAAGTGAAGTGTTGCCATTTACAAGAGCTTGTCTGCGTTTTACAAGGAAGTAATCCCTGCGACTGGAAAGCTCTTCTGTTTTTTTCTGAACCAGGGCAAAAATCAACTGAGTTGACATGCCATTTGCCAGACAACCATCTATCCACTGTTCAACTTCTTCGCGGCTGCTGAAGTGATGTTTGGGTTTACTCATGTTGCTGTGGGTTTGCGTAAAAGTAGCGGTGTAGCTAAACTATTTTCTGTTCAACCCAAACATTTTTCAACAAGGCAATGTGTAAATAATATGTGGGTATTTCACCACGTTTCCCCATAATTGATATTGAAATTTATTGAAAACGGAGATTTTTGAAATTGTTACTTTTATAAAATATGAATGAAATAAGGATCAGAATTGCGGAGGAAAAAGACAGAAGTTATCTGGTGGATGGAATTGAAAGATTTTGGCTGGATGACGCGGGCTTAGAGATTCATCAGTTCCTTATTGCGGAAGAGGGCGATGTGAAACTAGGATTCGGAAGAGTAAGAGAGCATCAGGAATGTTCGGAAATGTGTACACTGGGCGTTGAAGAAAACGCGCGCAAAAAAGGAACGGGAAGCAGTCTAATTAAAGCTTTAACGGAAAAGGCAATTCAGAAAAATAAACTCTACCTGGTTTGTATAATCCCCCACCTGTTTGAACCACTAGGGTTTGAAATTGTTTCAGAATACCCGGAACCGATGGCCGATAAACTCAGAAGATGTGAAACATATTTAAGCGTGCCCGAAAAATATGTGGTAATGAAATATGTCCGTTAACCTTAAAACTTTTTCCCTGGATTAAAAGGCTTCTTCGGTTTTTCTATTGTGGTGAGAACACCTTTTACTTTGTTGTCATCGCCAACCAGTTTTAAAGCTTCACCAATTTCTTTGTCGTATTTAATATTCGCTTCCAGTCTTCCTCTCTGGTAATAGTAACGGCTCGCTATCTCTTCTTCCAGCCATGGCTTGATTTCATCTTTCAGTTTTGCTAGATCATCTTTTTTTCGCTGTTCAATTTTTTCTTTCAGCGCGAGATATTCCGCTTTTACATCCTCAAAATATTTTTCACCCTGCGTGCTTTCTTTAAACGCCTGAAGTTCCTTTTCCGATTTTGTGCTGTACTCATAGTTTTTTGGTTTCATGTATGCGATGAAATCATTGTACTCGGCCTCAGTCAATTTAAAATCTTTGGCAGGCGCAATCGTTTTATGTTTTATCGCGTACTCAGTGGCATATTGAAAAATAAAATTACGGGTCATTAAAGTTGACAACAACTGACCGGGCACAAGGGGCTCTGTTATAATATCAGGATAAATACCGGCACCATCATAAACAATTCTTCCGTTTCTTGTTTTGAATGCTGTTATAAGGCTGTCAGGAACTGTTTCAACACTTCCGTCATCACTGCGATGTGAATAGTCGAGTGCCTGAATGCATCGCCCGCTTGGAACATAATATTTGGCAACGGTGATCTTTACCTGCGCCCCATATGTGAGCGGTTTTGTTTGCTGTACAAGCCCCTTTCCGTAAGTGCGCTGACCAACTACAATGGCGCGGTCAAGATCCTGCAGCGCTCCTGAAACGATCTCGGAAGCGGAAGCGGATCCTTTGTTCACCAGCACAACAAGCGGCGTTGTAAGATCAAGCGGCGTGTTCAGTGTTCTGTATGTTTTATCCCAGTCTTTCACTTTGCCGCGCGTGTAAACAATATCAGTTCCCTTCTCAACAAAAATGTTTACAATGTCTACTGCTTCACGTAAAAGCCCGCCCGGATTATCACGCAGATCAAGCACCAGCGATTTACATCCGTTTTCCGTTTTTAATTTTTGAAACGCCTCTTTAACTTCTTTTGCCGCGTCTTCTGTAAATCCCGCAAGCTTTATGTATCCGGTTTCATTATTCAGCATTCCGAAATACGGAACGTTCTTTACCTTCACATCATCCCGTTTTAACTCTAATATCATTGGTTGTGTTTCGCCGGGACGCTTGATGGTAAGTTTAACTGATGTGTTTGCCTGTCCCTTCAATAAATGGCTGATCTCATCGCTGGTTTTTAAACTGATGTTCTTTCCATCGATTTCCGTGATAATATCTCCGGCGCGGATTCCGGCTTTTTGCGCCGCATAACCTTCATATGGCTCAGAGATCACAACTTCTCCGTCAATCTGTCTTACCATTGCACCAATACCTCCATATTCGCCTGTGGTAATGAAACGGTAATCTTCAATTTCACTTTCGCTTATGTAATTTGTATAAGGATCCAGGCTTTCCAGCATGGCATCAATTCCCGTTTTCATCATTTCTCCGGGTTTTGTTTCATCCACGTAGTAAATATTTACTTCGCGGAAAAGTGAAACAAAAATGTCGAGATTCTTAGAGATCTCGAAGTAATCTTCAACCGGTTTAAAAGCCAGACCACCAACAATAAGTATGGATAATCCTGCAATAACTGTTTTCTTGCGGATAAAGTTTTTTGTTCTTGACAGGAAAGAAGTCATATGATGATTTTTTTGTGGAAGCGGATCAGTTCACTAACAATAAAAATACAAAAGTTTATGCCGATGGAGTGTTAAGGAATAATAATTGCCAACAAGCGGTGGTGAGTTGTAATGTTACATATTACGAAAGTTCTTGTTACGCTTCTTTTCTCTTCTCAGCATTAAAAGCAACCGCCTGTGTAAGTATGTACTGGAAGATTCCGGGCATTTTTTTCTCGAGATCCATCAATTTCGGTTCCTCTGCGTTCAGGTACATGAACATTACATTAACGTGAAGATCTGACTTTTTCATTTCCTTGTAGAGCATGTTTTTGTTCAATCGCCAGGCTTCTCTTATCAAACGTTTTATCCGGTTTCGTTTTACAGCCGACCGTACCTTTTTCTTTGGTACACTGACCATGAATTGAACGGGAAAAGGATTATCAGCAATACCATTTGAAAAAAAAACATTTAACGGAAATAAATTCTTCTGTTTCA
>CBIHPU010000451.1:0-3745 GCA_966211935.1 uncultured bacterium
AATAATAAATGCAACATAGGTGGCGAATCCGCGATTAAGTGGCGAACGCTGCGGCTGCATCATATTAAGTTCGTCTTTCATCATCTCATTTATCCATTGTTGTTTATTGGAGATGATAACATTCACTACTTCGTCCAGTAACGAACCACTAAAGCCTTTGGCCGCATATATTTTTTTTATTTCTTCTTTCTCTTCTTCGGGTTTGTGCTTCACCGACCAATGTTCTATCTTTTCGAATTTGGAATAGGCATGAGCTTCTGCTTTCGAGGATAAGTAACTTCCAACTGACATTGAAAATCCATCAGCAAGCAGATTGGCGAGTCCAAGAATAATAATGGTAGATGCACTTAAATCAGCACCAGTAGCACCGGCAACAACAGCAAAGGTTGTTACGCACCCATCAATACCGCCGTAAATAAGTTCAGTCTGGTAATTGGAAATAAAACTTCTACGATGAGCTTCGGTAGTCATTCAGAAATATTCGAATGCAAAAAATAAAAGTATCGAGTTGATGGTGGATTGAGTATGCTCCATATCAGTGCTCCCACTGACTTGCAGCATTTATGATTAGTGGTCCAGGCAATGCGTATTCCGCTTGAAACTACGTCGCGGCGTTGCGGGCGTTGCGAGAAATTTAGGACGCAAAGATCACGATGAAACACAATGAACACAATGGCTTTTTCCAAAAACTCCGCGCACTCCGCTTTCTTTGCACGGATCATGAAGCGAAATCCGCCTTGTGATTTCTGCTTCATGACTCCGCGTGAAACTACGGTCGCTGCGTTTCGGGAAAATTTAGGACGCAAAGATCACGATGAAACACAATGAATACAATGGCTTTTTCTAAAAACTCCGCGCACTTTGCTTTCCTCGAACGTGAAACAGGATTAAAAAAATTATGGAAGGAAAAACTTAAAACTCTTTTGGGCGGAGTTACCTTTTAACTGGCAAAGATAAATACCTGGATCGAGCATATTTGCAGGCAGCAGATAGACGTCTCCTGAATTTATTTCCTTCAGGTCATATTTACTGATAACTCTTCCGTCAGTAGAAAATATAGTTGCAGTTTCATAAACGCTCACCGGAAAAGAATTCTTTTTAATTTCCAATTGCCTGAATTCATTTACAAAATAACTATTTGTTGATACGAAGGAATTATTAGCTTCTACTATTAAAATATCAGAGAACTGAAAAGAGTTATCTGTGTCCACCATTTTCAAACGGTAATAAACTGTCGTGTCTTTTTTATCGGGATCCTGAAACGAATAATTTGAACTGTGATTTAAATTTTCTCTCCCGATAGTATAAAACGAAACAGCATCATCCGATCTTTGAATTTCGAAATGATCAAAGTTGATTTCATTGGTGGTCTTCCAAAATAAATTAACCGAAGCAGCATCTGCTGAATAATTAAAATCCAACAGCTGCAATGGTAAAACCACCGGTGAGGAGAGCGTCATATTATCCATCGCAAAAGAAGGATCCGTTCCTACTCCATCATCATTATTTCTCCAGCAAAAAGCGATCTTTAAATTGGCAATGTTTTCACACGCTACCGGCAATGCAATAGTCAACGCGGTCCACCTTCCCTGCCTGCTCCCATTGCACGCGCCACCACAACAGGTTGTTTTAGCTGGATTAGTAAGCGTTGTCCAAATCGTTCCTCCGTTTGTACTATATTGAACCGCGTACATATCGTCATTTACTCCCTCACCAAATTCAATATAATCGAACGCGAGCGTAATTCCGGTTTTTCCAACAGTTGAAATTGCCGGGGAAACAACACGTTTATGAGTGGCGGTGCACCACAACAATCCGCACCAGCCTCCCGCGTCAAATGCAGCTCCAACATCACCGGCGCTCGTAGAGCTTATGTGCAAAGATGCCAGCGTGTTTGTTGCATTGGCAGCCACACAACCAGTTCCGCAAATTGTATTTGTATGACCGTTTTCCGCGCAACTCACATACCACATATTCGGATAATCGAAAGTTGGATCTGAATCTCCGGCAAGTGCAACAACACTCCACGCACCGTTTCCGGTATTCACTCCGCTCGCTGAACAGCCAGAAGCGCAACCGTTATTAAATGTCTCTGTCCAGAAAACCTGGGAGAAACCTGTAATGGTTGCGAACAAAAGTGATGTGACCAGTAGCGGTTTCATTTAGTCATTTAATTCAGTACTAATTTAGCAAATTAAGCCATTTGACAAAAATCAGCTAATAGGCGTTCATTTGCAGTTTGTCGAATGAAATACACGAAAAATGAACAAAGTGAAGATATACCATTGACGGTTCATCAAACTTTAATTCCAATTAACAGGATATCGTCAGTCTGAATTTCATCCTGCCTCCAGTTATTTAGCGAGTATTCCAGAAAGGATCCCTGTTCTTCCATCTCCATATCATCAGAACTGAGAAGGAATTCATAAAATCTTTTTCTATTCAGTTTCTTTCCCTTTTCACCACCGAACTGATCGATGTACCCATCGCTGAACAAATAAAATTTATCTCCATCCTCAAACGGAATTGTTACTGATGAAAAACTTTTGTTTTCGTTTTCATATAATCCTATTGGAAAACGATTTCCTTTAAACTCGGTTATTTCATTATGACGCACAAGCAAAAGCGGACGAAACGCACCCGCAAATTTCATTGTTTTCAATTCTATATCAAAAACAGCCAAAGAAACATCCATTCCGTCATGCGTCTGAATTTCCGCGCTGTCTTTATTCATTAGTACTTCAAGTTCGTTATTAATTGAATCAAGAATTTCAGCAGGATCTTCAAGTCCCTGTTTCAATACAGCATCCCTTATCAAACCATTTCCAATAACGGACATTATTGCGCCAGGCACACCGTGACCAGTACAATCAACCGCAGCGACAAAAATTTTGTTTTTGGTTTTATGATACCAGTAAAAATCACCGCTAACAATATCCTTTGG
This sequence comes from uncultured bacterium, assembly GCA_966211935.1. GTDB lineage: Bacteria > Bacteroidota > Bacteroidia > B-17B0 > Aurantibacillaceae > AM-1111. The sequence goes on from CBIHPU010000451.1 coordinate 2,945, forward strand.
TTTATAGAGTATAAAACTTTCAGGAAAATATTTATGCAATCCTTCTTCATCAGGAATAATTGCCTGCTGAATTCTTCTTGCATAAACAATGCTATCAGTAATATCTTTATTCTTCTCTTCAATTATTCTTTTCTGTTTTGATATTTCTGCGGTCTGATCACGGAGTTTCTGCTCAATTCTTTTTTGAGCGGTAATATCCTGTCCTATTCCAACGATAAGATCCTCTTCATTCCGCGAAATGTTCCATAATATCCATTTGTAGCACCCGTCGATAGTCCGCAATTCTCTTTCGAAACTCAGCGTACTGAAATTTTCAGGATCATTAAAAAGCCGGACAATCTCACCTTTGCGTAAAAAGCTTTCCTGCTCATTACGACGGGTTAAATTCCACCAGCCATCACCCATTAAAGCATCAACATCATAACCCAGCAGACGTTTGGCAGAAGGACTTACGTATTCAACCTGTCCGGTTTTGTTAACAGTGACAACCAGTGTATCCAATTGTTCAAGTATAGTATTTGAAATAGAATCAGTCATGATTTTGAAAAATGAAATAATTAAAAAAAAAGAAAATTCAGTTAATGCAGTAGAGCATTATTTCATTCGGCACATACAATAAAATCGATGTGCCATCCATGACCAGGATGAAGAGAGATTAATTGATATAATGGTAGTGTTTGCCATTTTCTTCGGCCACTAAAGTAGAAGAAATAAATGAACCCGGCAAGTTCTTCTATAAAAATTTCCATGACTTAAATTAACCACGGAGACACGGAATAAAGATAGCAGAGAAACACGGGG
>CBIHPU010000452.1:0-3738 GCA_966211935.1 uncultured bacterium
GCGTTTATTTTTTCCTGGATTGCTGCCGTGTTGCTGAGAATGCTTACTTTATTAAACTGCGGGAAAAAGAATATGCTGATTATTCTTACAGGGCCATTGCACAAAAAATGTTCTCACTTTGCGATGGTGCAGTAATGAGCGCTAAGAAAGACGCGCTGGTTAATATGGGCGGATTCCTTGCAGTAAGAAATAAAGAACTTTCTGACGCTTGTAAGAATCTGCTGATCATTACAGAAGGATTTACAACATACGGCGGTTTGTCTGGTCGTGATATGGAAGCAATTGCTATTGGACTTAATGAAGTTTTCGATGCGGATTATCTTCATTACAGAATCAGAAGCACCGCTTACCTTGGTGAACATTTAAGAAACATGGGTGTTCCGCTGATGTGGCCAATTGGCGGCCACGCCGTTTACATTGACGCGAAAAGTTTATACAGTCATATTCCCGCCGAAGAATATCCTGGACAGGCTCTTGTTTGTCAGCTTTACCTCTTAGGCGGAATACGCGCGGTAGAGATCGGTTCTGTTATGTTCGGAAAATATGATGATAACGGAAAGCTGATTCCTTCGCCGATGGAACTTGTGCGTCTTGCTATTCCGCGTCGTGTTTATACACAAAGTCATATAGAATACGTACTTGAAGTGTTCGAAAAAATAATGAAAACGAAAAGCAAGGTGAAAGGATTAAAGATCACCGAGGAGCCTAAGTTCCTCAGACATTTTACCTGCAAGTTCGAACCACTTTCTGAAGAGCTTCAGACTATCTGATTTTTTCGCGTCCGATAATATTTAGAGATTTTTCGAAACGTCCGGCATGCTAATCTTTTTTTTTGCGATAGCTGATTGTGATATGCAGTGTTCCTGCCTGCTGTCATCTCATTAGCTTCCGCCTGAGAGTAATTTTACCCGATAAAATTTTATCAGATGGAAATTCCAACAAAACTTGAGGTGCAGGAAATTACTTTTCCGGAGAAGACTTTTTTAATTAAGCGCGCAGTTAAATCAATCGATGAACTTCCTTCTTTTTTTAAGGACGTTTACGGAGAATTGTATGCGGCGGTAGAGAAACAAGGCTTGCAGGCTACTGAAGCGCCTTATGCTATTTATTTTTCTATTGATGAAGAAAAAAAAGAAACCGACCTTGCAGCCGCGGTTGCTGTGCAGGGGTTGAAAACTGTACCGGAGGGTTATGATATGTTCAAAATCCCTGAATCGAAAGCATTGCAGGTACATTACAAAGGAGCTTATGAGAATATGCATGATGCATATAACGAACTTGACAGTTATGTGGGGGAACATAATCTGAAAAAGGCATGGGTTCTGGAACAATATTTTTCAGATCCTCAGTCGGAAAAAGATCCGTCAGAGTGGCTAACTGACATATATTACATTCTAAAATAGAGTCTGTAAAATTGCTTTAAAGTAAATTTTGATTTTACAAGTGATTTAATAAGCAGTTGAATTTATTTTTGCGTTGATATGATGAGAATCATGTTTCCGTATATTCCTACGCCTTATTTTTAATTCTGTTTAGCATTATCTGTTTAAAACGGAACTTGACTTCAGATTAAATCAATTCTTTATGAATAAAGTATTACAGCTTCTTTTGGCAGACGACGATCGAGACGATCGTTTCTTTTTTGAAAAAGCTCTGAGGTCCGTTCCGATTTCCTGCAATCTTTCTGCTGTGCAGGATGGAGAACAATTACTTGATTTTTTATTCGCGGACAACTCTCTTTTACCCGAAGTTATATTTATGGATCTGAACATGCCGAGGAGAAGTGGAGGCGAATGCCTGGCTGAGATCAAAAGAAATGAACGGTTCTCACACATACCAATTATAATTTATTCTACCTCGCTTCATGAAGATGATGCAGATTCGCTTTATGGGAGTGGTGCGCATTATTACTTGCGAAAATGTGATTTTGCAGAATTGCCTGATGCCATTCATAAAATCCTGCTCCTGCTGGCGAAAGATCCGACACGTCCCGATCGAAAGAATTTTATTATTCGTAATTCAGTGTTTTCAGCATGGGAAAAAATTAATGAAATCAGAAATCAGTAAAGAGAATAATAATTTTTCCGGTAATCTGTCGTCGGATGACGGCTTCATTGATTACAGATCATTGTTTGAGAACCTTCCGGGTCTGTATCTTGTTCTTAATCCGGAGTTCAAAATACTTCAGGCGAGTGATGCTTACAACAAAGCAACTTTCACCAAACGCGAAGACATTACCGGAAAATATGTTTTTGATGTTTTTCCGGGAAGGAATGAAACGGATAACAGCGCGAGACCATTGATGAAGTCATTGCAATTTGTTGTTAAGAATAAGAAGTCGCACTCAATGGGATTTCAACGTTATGATCTATCGGGCAAAGATGGTGGATTTATTGAAAGATACTGGAGTCCGGTAAACATTCCCGTATTGACTGCCGAAGGAAATATTAAATATATAATTCACCGCGTAGAAGACATAACAGATTTTGTATCTCACCCTAGCCTCCATTCTGAAGACAAAAAAGGGAGCAATGAGCATAAACTGGAAATGGAGATCGAGATCATGAAGCGCGCGGAAGATATGCGTCGTTTGAATGAGGAACTTGAATTGATAGTTGAAGATAGAACCAAAGAATTACGGAGTATTAATAAGAATCTGGCCGATTATAAATTTGCACTGGACGCTTCAAGTATTGTTGTAATTACTGATCGGGAAGGAACAATTATTCACGTAAATGATAATTTCTGCCGAACCTGTAAATATAATCGCGATGAGTTGATCGGCAGCTCTCACAGGATGTTGAATTCGGGATATCACAGTAAGGAGTTCTTCCGTACAATGTGGGATACTGTTTCATCAGGAAAAATCTGGAGAGGTGAATTGAGGAACAAAGCTAAAGATGGATCATTTTACTGGGTTGATACTGTGATCATTCCATTTCTTGACAACACAGGTAAACCCAATAAATATCTAGCCATACGTTCGAATATAACAGATCGTGTTGTTTCACAGCAGAATTTAAAAGCGAGTGAAGAGAACTATCGAAGCCTGTATGAAAATACAATTGTTGCGTTAATTACCGTTGATATAAGATCGTTGAAACCTGTAATGGTAAATGAAACTGCGGCGCGGCTCTTCGGATATAGTTCTGTTGCTGATTTCCTGGAATACTTTGACCCGACATTTCATTTTATTGAACATTCTGATAGTATTGAAACGTGGATCCATGTCTGGAAAGGCGAAGGGCGGGAAAGTCAGGTGCAGCAGCTGAAACGAATTGACGGAAGAGCCTTCTGGGCGAAAGTTTTTTTAAATGTGAACGCGTCTGGCGAGCTTGCTCATTGCGTAGTAATTGACATAACCCACCAGATCCAGACGACGGAAAAACTGGAAGAAAAAGTAAAAGAACTTGAGAAAGTAAACAAAGAGCTGGAGTCGTTTACTTTTATTTCAAGTCATGATTTGCAGGAGCCGCTGCGTAAGGTCAGGAATTTTGTTAGTGTGCTTCTGGCAACAGAAAATAGCAATTTGTCGTTAGATGGACAACACTATCTGAAGCGTTTGTCTGAGACATCTCAGAAAATGCAGTTGCTGATTGAGGATCTCCTGATCTATTCAAGGACGCGGAACGCGACGCGCGAATTCAAAAGATCCTGCCTGGATGAATTGATCATGGAGGTGATGAAAGAATTTGCAGAGCAGATCAGATACAAAAACGCGATAATTGACTCTGGGCA
>CBIHPU010000453.1:0-3738 GCA_966211935.1 uncultured bacterium
AAAAAAAAAAAACTACACCAACAGCATCCAATCTTGCAGCCGGATCTTATACCTGCGCAGTAACAGACGCGAACGGGTGCTCTTCAACCGCGATCATGAATATTTCGCAATCATCAGCGTTGAATATTTCTATTTCAACCGTGTCTACAGTTTGCGGCGCGAACAATGGCTCTGCAACGGCAACAGTTATTGGCGGCGTTGGTCCTTATATTTATCAATGGTCAAGTGGAAGCATTACGGCGCAAGCTGACAGTCTTTATGCGGGTCAGTATCTTTTCCAGGTGTATGACGCGAACAACTGTTACGCATCTGCAGTAGCGATGATAGCTGCCGGTAATGGTCCGGCTGCCGCGCCAATTGTAAGTAACGTTACCTGCGCTAATGGAAATGACGGATCTATCGACGCGAATATTTCAGGAGGAACATCACCTTACACTTATACGTGGAGTACAGGAGCAACGGGCTCAACCATCAGCGGATTATCTGCAGGAGTTTATGATGTTGAAGTTGTAGACGCGAATGGATGTTCTGTAGTGACAGCGGTTACAGTAACTGAGCCTTCACCAGTTTCATTATCGTTCTCAGTTACTGACGCAAACTGCGGACAGGCTGACGGAAGTGTAGCAGCAATTGCTACAGGAGGAACAGGAGCATATTCTTATTTATGGTCTGTTAACGCGGGAAGTCAAACAACCGCGACAGCGTCATCACTTGCAGCAGGTGTTTATACACTAACTGTAACAGACGCTGCATCGTGTAATGCAATTGAAGGAGCGATCGTAAACAGTATCGGATCCACTCTTGCCATCAGTGTTGCAAGTGTTACGGACAATGATTGCGGTACAATTCCAACAGGAGCTGTTACCACTACATCAACTGGCGGAACAGCGCCTTTAACTTATTTATGGAGCAACGGAGCGACAACAGCCAACATCAGTGGAGTTCTTACGGGAACATATTATGTAACTGTTACCGACGCGAACAATTGTTCTGCATCCGCTTCTGCAACAATCAATTCTTCCATCAGCGCAACTTACCAACCCGAAATTTGTATTGTAACAGTTGATACAGGTTCGTACAAGAACTATGTTGTTTGGGAAAAACCAGCAATGAGCGGAATCAGCGCGTTTAATATTTATCGCGAAACGAGTGTACAGAATTCATATCTGCTTATCGGAACAGTTCCATTTGATAGTTTAAGTCAGTATGAAGATCTAGATGTCGCGGATCCACAGGTGAAATCATGGAGATATAAAATTTCGGCCGTTGATTCCTGCGGTGAGGAAACAGGATTGAGCCAGAGTCATAAAACAATTCACTTAACACAGACAAATGGAGTAACAGCGGGAACAATTGATCTGTCGTGGGATTTTTACAGCGGGTTCAATTATGTAACATTTTATGTGTGGAGAAATGACACGACAACAGGATCAGGGTGGACACTGATCGATTCTTTACCAAGCACCCAGTACACATACACTGATCTTACTCCGTCAAGCATGAACGCGGTTTACATGATTGAAGTTGAACAAACAACTTCATGTAATCCTACACGCGCCATCATCAACACATCGCGTTCGAATGTGAAGGGACAGATAGCGAGTCCAATCCTTGCGGTAAAAGACGCGAAGAAAAACGAACTGATGTTTGGAGCGTATCCAAATCCAACAAATGATAATCTCACTGTCAATATTAATAATGGAACTGAAGGAAAAATGACCTTGAGAGTTTATGATGCTATTGGTCAGATTGTGTTAGATAGAACATACCATGCAACATCAGTAAATGATGTAATTGACATGAAAAATTTAGCGAATGGATTGTATGTGCTTGAAGTAAGAGCAAGCGGCAGCGTAAAGCAGCTGAAGGTGATCAAGCAATAACTTAATTACGTTTTTAAATTTAAAACCATCGCGGGAAACTGCGGTGGTTTTTTTTATTTAACACATAGTATTTTCCCGACGTTAGGAGGGAACTTCTTTTCAAAAAACCAGTTCCCTCTTTATCTAGACACTTGCTCTTGCACTCGGGAAAGAATAATTTGCTTTGCTATTCTTTCCCGACGTTAGGAAGAACTACTTCTCAAAAAACCAGTTCCCTCTTTGCCTACGCACATGCTCTTGCGCTCGGGAAAGGATAATTTGCGTTGCTATTCTTTCCAGATGTTAGGTGGGATTTTCTTCACTCTAAAAAACCAGTTCCCTCTTTGCCTACGCACCGGCTCTTGCACTCGGGAAAGAATATTTTTTTACTATTCTTTCACGACGTTGGGAAGAACTTCTTCTACTAATTTTCGCCTGCTTCTTAAGAGAAGTTAATTTCGTCTTATCGCAGTTAAAAAACTTTAATGCACATGGCGCATGCTATTGTAACGCGGAACGCACGGGTTACATTTACTTCAATTCACATCAGAATTCTAAAATTTAAAATCACAGCTATGACAAAAAAATTACTTTTAGTTCTTCTTCTTTCATTCGGCACTGGCGCTATAATGAAAGCTCAGCTACTCCGTTCTCATTGGAAAATGACAACAAAAAAGATCAGCGAGTGCGAGTATGATCTGATTTTTACTGTAACAATAGACAAAGGATGGCACACATTTTCAATACACCCCGTAAAAGGAGCAGAAAACGATGTGTTCGCTACTGAAATAATTTTTACGCCGGGCAAGGATTACAAACTGGTTGGAGAACTTAAAGAAACAAAAGCTACTCCTGAATATGACGAAACCATTAACAAGACTGTTTACGTACATTACAACAAAGTGGTTTTTACCCAAAGAATAAAATTAACCGGCAGCAGCAAGGTAAAAATCAGCGGCACATACGAATACCAGGTTTGCAGTAACGTTTGTGAAAGTCCGCCATACGAAACCTTTGATTTTTATTTGCAGGGAAACGGCGTCTGCAAAAAATAAGAGTGATATAGTTTTTACTCCGGTTTAAATTTATTCTGCCATTCTGCTTTTGACCAGTCAATCACTTCTCCGGCTTTTTGTGTGAGTTTTCCTGCACTGTCAATCCATCCTTCCCAATAGCGATATTCAGGATCTTTTCCTTCGGGCGGAACTTCTTTACAAACGTGCCCACGCATATAAATGCGTCCGTCTTTTTCTTGTCTGACATAGGAAACCGTTGGATTGTTCACCAATGCGTATTTTCCAATTGTTTTATCCCACAACAATTTTCCGCTTTTATTGTAACAAAGCACGCGTTCCGCTCCTCCGCGGTATTGTTTGCTGTTGTAAGAAATCATGAATACATATAAATTTCCTTTTGTATCCTGGGCCACGCATTGAGATTCCATTTCGTCATATTGCGCTTTCACTTCGCGGTTCCATTGCTCCTTACCCGTTTTATCGAATTTGTAAAGCGTGTTATTGCCGAACGCTGCTCCGCCTCCATCATTGGTAAGTATCCACGGTCCGCCATAACCTGGCTTATCAACAAACGAATCGAAATAATAAGAATAACCGAGGCGGTAAGGTTTTATCACTTTCTTCAGCGAATCTATGGTCAATTGTCCGTAAGCATAAGCAGCAATACCAAACACAATTAAGATCAAGAATATTTTTTTCATAATGACAGATGATCTTCAAATGTAAAACAATATGTAATCATAACAAACAGATTGAACATTCAGCAAGTACGACTATTGTGCCAAGATCGTGACAAATTTGTTTAGACTTAAAACAGGTGAACATCTAATTGGACACAAAAACACTACCAGGAAGCATTT
>CBIHPU010000454.1:0-3728 GCA_966211935.1 uncultured bacterium
AGGGACCTGAGTGAAATGTATGATATGAAGGAAGCTGGCGCGGTTGGATTTACAGACGATAAAAAAGCAATTAAAGACGCGGGACTTGTTTTGCGCGCGCTGCAATATTCGTCCAACGTTGGAACTTTCATTTCGACGCATTGCGATGACGCTTCAGTTTCGCATGGCGGACAAATGAACGAAGGTGAGCAGAGTACAAAACTGGGATTGAAAGGAATTCCGGCTCTTGCTGAAGAATTGATGCTTGAACGTAATTTATCCATTCTCGCTTATGCTGGTGGAAGATTGCACATTCCGAGTATTTCAACAAAAGGTAGCGTTGAGTTGATCCGTCAGGCAAAAGCCAAAGGATTGAACGTTACAGCAGGTGTTGCCGCGATCAATCTTGTACTTGAAGATAATTCGCTTTCTGATTTTGATACCAATCTTAAACTTAATCCTCCCTTAAGAACGAAAGAAGATGTTGAAGCGTTGAAAAAAGGACTTGCAACTGGTGTTATTGACGTTGTTGTTTCGGATCATACTCCTGAAGACACGGAGAACAAAGAACTCGAATTTGATTATGCGTCCTGCGGATCTTTGGGACTTGAAACTGCTTACGCGGCCGTACAAACTGCATGCGGAAAAAAAATAAATGTTGCTCAACTGGTTAATATCCTCGCGGTCAATCCAAGAAAAATTTTAAGTATGAAGGTGCCTGTTATAGCAGAAGGTGAAAAAGCGAATCTCACTATTTTCAATCCGAATGCTGAATGGACCTTTGATCAGAAAAATATCCGTTCAAAATCCAGGAATACGCCTTTTGTAGGATTCAAATTCACAGGAAAGGTAATTGGTATAGTAAACCGGACCCACAGTTATTTTGAGAAATAAAAAACACCTTGTTGTACTTACGCCGGGTTTTGCTGCAGGTGATGAGGACACGCAGTCGGTTGTTTTTATTCAGAATTTATTACGCGCAATTAATAACTTTTCTTCTTCAGTTACAATTTCAATTATTGCATTTCAGTTTCCCTTCACAGTTAAGTCATATCAGTGGAACGGAAATAATGTTTATCCGCTGAACGGTCGAAACAGCCGCTTAAAGAAATTATTTGTTTGGCGCGAAGCAAAAAAGAAATTGGAGGAACTGCACGAACAGATCGGGATTGACGCGATCTTTTGCTGTTGGCTGCATGAATGTTCCCTAACGGGAAAAAGATTTGCGCTGAAAAATAAAATTCCTTTTTTATGTTGGGCGGCGGGTCAGGACGCGAAACCGGATAACCGCTATCTGCGACTCCTTGATCTGAAAGAAAATGAAGTAGCGGTGATCAGTCCAAAGCAAAAAGAATTGTTACAGCTTTCAGGAATAAAATGTAGCATGCAAATTGAAAACGGGTTGTTGCCTGAACTTTTCAGCAATTCACTTCAGAAAAACGCGGACATTCATGTTTTAGGCGCGGGCTCGCTCATTCCTCTTAAAAATTACAATGAGTTTATTGAAACAATTGAAATAGTTTCGAGAGAGTTCCCTGAAATTAAATGTGAAATTATTGGTGATGGCGCAGAGCGCGAAAATTTGCAGCAATTGATTAACAAAAAAGGATTGGATAAAAATATTCAATTGGTTGGCGCTCTTCCTCACAAAAAGGTTTTGGAAAAAATGTGCGCTTCTCTGATTTTTTTTCACACTTCAATTTATGAGGGTAATTCGACAGTTTTGCTGGAAGCAGCCTATTCAGGAAATTATCTGTTGAGTAAAAAAGAAACTGCGTTGTACGAACATGAAAATTTCAAAACGTACAATAATACTTCGCATGCCGCAACAATTATTCTTAATCTCCTAAAGAACGGTACATTCAGGCCCGAGCGTTTCCTTCTTTCCTCAGCGCACCACCAGGCAGAAAAGTTGCTGACCTTTCTTCAGCTTATATAAGTAAATTCTCAATTATTATTGGGGATGCTATTCCGCATTCCAAATAGATCGTGGACAAAAATTCAGCCTTTCGTATTTTTTTTACAGGCGCAAATATTTTCTTATTATAATAACTTTTCAGCAAGTAATGAATGGAGATATAAGAATGAAGAAGATCCTGGAAACTATCCGGGCATTTGAGAAAGGAAATTATTCTACTGATCACTTGTCCAACGGACAGTCTGATGAGATAGGTGTTGTCATGAATGAACTGAAAACTTACGGTGAAAAAATGCGACAGACGGCATTTAACTCCAGCTTTGAAAGTAGAATTAATAATGTTCTCAATATCATTCTTAAATACACATTGCTTGATTTTACCGAGAAGGCGCCAATCAGTGAAGCAGGAGATGAGATTGACGCGATAGCAGTTGGCCTGAATACACTTGCGGAAGAACTGGAAGCGAAGATCAGCGAAGAGAAGAAGCATACAGAAGATCTTGAACGTCTTGCAATAATCCTTGAAACAACAGCTGATGCTGTTTTAATGCTTGATCTCGACGCGAAAATTACAAGCTGGAATCGCGGCGCAGAGAAAATGTTCGGTTATACTGCGCAGGATGTAGTCGGGAAATTTCACACATTAGATTTTACTGCACCTAAGGACAAGAAAAGCCATCTGGAAGCTTTTGAAAAAGTAAAAAATGGAGAGATTATAGTTAATCTCAGAATTACGAGGGTTCACAAGAACGGCTCGCTTCTGGATGTTTCAGTTACCCTGAGTCCAATCTACAATAAAGAAGGTAAAGTCGTTGCGATTTCTGCAATCTCGCGCGATATTACTCTGCAGATAAAAACAGAAGAGTTACTGAAAAAGAGCGAGGAAACTTTCAGGTTACTTGTAAAAAGTGTAAAGGATTATGCAATTTTTAAAATTGATACTGCAGGATATATTTCAAGCTGGAATGTTGGCGCTGAAAATATAACCGGATATAAGGAAGAAGAGATTCTCGGTAAGCACATTTCAGTATTTTACACTGAAGAGCAGATAAAGAACAATGAGCCATTTCAAAACATTGACGATGCCGTCAGGAATGGTGATCATTATAGCCTTGATTTAAAATTAAAAAAAGACGGAAGTACTTTTTTGTGTGAAGCAGTTTGTACTCCTTCTTACAACGAGCGCGGCGAACTTACGGGTTTGTCTAAGGTTTTCAAGGATGTAACTGAAGCTAAGAAAGCAGAAGAAGCGATTCGTGAAGGAAAGGAACAAATTGAAGCGATTCTGAACGGTGCGCCGAGCGCGGTGGTAGTGATGGATGAAAATGATGTTGTTATCAACTGGAACCCCAAAGCAGAAGCCATGTTTGGCTGGGCAGTTGATGAAGTAATAAATAAGCCCATGTTTGTTATGCCTCAACCTTATTATTCCGAATACAGGAAAGGAGTGCAGGAGTTTTTAAGAACCGGATATGGCGCTAACCTTAACAGAATCGTTGAAATTTCAGCAATAAAAAAATCAAAAGAGGAATTTCCTGTTGAAATGGTTACTTCTGCAATTAAATCAAAAGGTAAATTTATTTTTATTTCATTTATAAATGATATTACAGAAAGAAAAAAGACTGAATTGGCTTTACGGAATGCAAATGAGGAACTGAATAATGCTAATACGGAATTGGAGTCATTTTCTTATTCAGTTTCGCATGATCTTCGTGCGCCGCTGAGAGCAATTCATGGTTACAGCAGCATTTTATTGAGTGACTTAAATGCCAAATTGAACGAAAAGGAGAAAGGTATGCTCGCGTCTATTTTAAAGAATACTCAAAAAATG
>CBIHPU010000455.1:0-3712 GCA_966211935.1 uncultured bacterium
AACTATCCATTCGCGTTCTTCCTTATTTAATCCTGCTGCATTGGGCCAGTAATTTTTAAAAAACACAGTTGAATCTTCACCGTCCCGCACGCGGGCAAGTAAGCCTGCCATTGTTTCAAAACCTTTGGTGCGCGTTTGAGATTGAGTCACTACGTATTTTTTTCTGATTAAATTTTTATTCCGGCAACCAGGATATCATCTACCTGAACACTTTCGCCTCTCCATTCCTTCAGTTCTTTTTTCAATTTCAAAAGCTGATCCTGGCTGCTATAAGCAGATAGCGAAAGTAAAAAATCTTTAAATCGTTTTGCAGAATATCGTTTATTTCCCGGACCACCAAACTGATCCGCAAAACCGTCGCTTGCCAAATAGATCCAGTCACCTGGCTTAAGATCGATCGCTGTATCTCTAAACTTTTTTTCTATTTCTTTATAATAACCCCCGATTGGAAACAATGGCGAAATGATCTCAGTCAATTCTGACCCGCGAACATGCCATAAGGGACGGGTGGCGCCGGCAAATTCAAGTTTTGTTTTGTCTTTTGAAATCCTGCAAAGCGCAACATCCATTCCGTCTTTCAACTTCGCGTCTCCACTTCGCTGTTTTAAAGAGTGAACTATTTTTATATCCATTTCAAAAAGCATTTGAGAAGGCGTCGGTTCTTTTTTCTCAATTATCAATTGTTCAAGAAGATTAGAACCGATGATACTCATAAACGCACCGGGAACACCATGACCCGTACAATCGACAACTGCGAAATAATACCAGTTGGCAGTTTCCTCGAACCAGTAAAAATCTCCACTGACAATATCACGTGGGCGATAAAATATCACTGAGTCGAAATGTTTCTGGATCAATCTTTTTTTAGGAAGCAGGGCAAACTGAATGCGTTTTGCATAATCTATACTGCTGGTAATTTCTAGATTTTTCCTTTCAAGATCTTTGTTGATTTCTTCAATAATTTTTTTGTCTTCTTCAATTTCATGAGTGGCTTCCTTTACTTTCTCCGCCAGTATCCTGTTAGCACGCTCGAGTCGCTTAAGGCGAATTCGGAAAAACAGCCACGTTAAAAAAATAAGTGTTGCCGCAACAAGAAAAATAAACCAGGCTTTTTTATAGAGAGGTTTATCTATTACAATGCGCAAAACATAAGGCGAGGGATTACGGATTCCATCAGCATTAACAGAAAAAATTCTGAATGTGTAGTCACCTTCACGCATCTTGGGGAACTCCAGATACCTTTCGTTCGTAGTTTTAAACTCATTCAGTAATCCTTCCAATTGATAATAATATTTTACTTCTTCGCTGCTTCTAAAGGAAATACCTAAGTAATCAAAGCGAATGTTATAGCTATTGTATGGAAGGTTGATTACAGTTTCCTTAACCGGATAGGGTTTATCATTTATCAAAACTGAAAGCATGTGAAAAACAGGTGGCTTATAATTTAAAACTGCTTTCGCGGACTGATAAACAGTTACTCCCTGTGATGTTCCGAAGAAAATCAGATCATTTTTAACATCGCTGTAAATAGAATTAAGATTATTCTCGAATGCTGAAAGTTTCTCCCGTTTGTTGAAACGATGAATCAGATTTTCAGAAGGATTCCATTTACTTAATCCATTACGATGTGTAGAGATAACGGAATTGTTTATGCTGTCAAAAACGAGGCCGTAAATATAATTACTGCACAATCCGTCTTCCACTGTTTTTCGTTTGAAAGAATTTCCATCCTGGTAAAATAATCCATCTCCGTCAGAACCAAAATAAATATTCCCATTACGATCCATGCACAATGAAGTAACATTAAAGGATTTAAATGCCACAATATCTTTATAGAGCGTAACGTGGCCATTACTGATCATGGCCAGCGGAGATCTGTGAGCGGCGATCCAGATATTTCCTTTTTTATCTGCCAGTGTTTGTACGATATGGTTGTGCGGCAAGCCTTCTGATGTTGTAAGTTGTTTGCTACGTGTTGTTTTTGGATTAAAATAATGCAAACCATCTACCGAGGAAATCAATATCAATGTATCGTGTACAACGTTGATATGATTTATATTATCAGATGGAACCGGAAGCTTTGAAAAAAATTTTCTGTGAGGATCAAAAATAAAAAGTCCGCTACCGCGCGTGCCAATCAGTAATTTTTTATCGCGATCTACCGCAAGACATTTTACTTCATCGTTAACGAAGCCATCGTTTTTTGCAAATACCTTCCCTTCCGTTCCTGACGGTAAGGTACAAACCTGCAAGCCGTGGGGAGTTCCGGTATAGAGTTTGCTTTCAAGTGATGCAACAGACAAGATCTCTTCTTCCAAAAGTCCATTTTTCTTATCGTACAACAGGAGATTATCATTCTCCAGCATAAAAATTCCACCGCCAAAAGTGCCGATCCAAATGTTCTCCTCGCGATCTCTATAGAGCGATTGAACAAACACATTGTCAAGCCCGTTGTTTTCGTTGATGCGCGTTTTTTGCAGTGGATTTGGATTAGGCAAATTTTCGGTTCGAAGTTTTACAATTCCTCCGCCAAAAGAAGCGATCCAGATGTTGTTCCAGGTGTCGGTTAATATATCCTTTACAGGATTACCACCGCCCAACATAAGTACGTAACGGAAATCCGCATCCTGATTCCCCTCATGAAATTCCGCGATCCGAATAACACCTGCATCATCACCGCAAACTAAAACCGAATCGCCAATACTTTCTATCGCAGTTATGTTCATCCCTGTCGTTAATTTCGACTGCGTGAACTCATATCTGCCATTTATTTTTTTGCCGAAATAAATTCCGTTGCCTGTTGCCGCAATCAGAATATTTCCTGTAGAGGTATACGCGTTTACCTGCCGGATTTCGCTCTGCGGAACCTGAATAAATTTTTCTTTTTCAACATAACAGAAATTGTTTGTGCGGTTCCCGATCCATATCCTGTTGTCAAAATTATAAAGGCAGGTAACAGGTCCGGTATTCTGCGGATAAGCTTTGAAAGCTGAGAAATTTCCTTCATCTGAAACCGTTAATCCATTCTGATAATGACCGATCCACAATCTTCCTTCACTATCGTTTTCAAGTGCGGTTACAAAATTCTCAGCTAATCCGTTTTTGGTAGTATATGTTTTGAATGTATTGCCGCCTGTAATGGAAAGGCCTTCACCGGTTCCAACGGCCATATAACCATCGGCGGTTTGCCTGAACGCGTAAATGTAAGATTGAGGTAAACCATTCTCCTGGGAAAAAACACGGAAATTATAGTGCTGCGCATTTAGAGATGCTGCGGCCAGAATAAAAGCAGGCAATATATTCCTGAACGAAAATTTCATTTGCCCGGTTTGACGCCGATCTTGTATTTGTATTTCGGAACTCCGCCTATTGGAATTGTAAAGAAGGGTAATAATTCCTTATATTGATTGGTGATGTAAACCACCACGTTGTTGTTTTTGATTCTTTTCTTCTTGATAAACTGAATATCCATTGAGGTATTGAGCTCGTCCTCTTCAACAGTGAGATCAATTGTACTCCACGTTCCATCTGTTTTGGAATTTGCAAGCACCCCTTTTTTTGCAATAGTCACCATCCTGATAATTCCTTCATCATCGTAATCAAAAATATTTACCTGAACAGTTTTGACGTTACTTGTAATGAATGGATAAATATGTGCGATGCTGTTGTTTTCATCGTCCAGCCTGAAAGTTTTCTCATAAGAAAATGAATT
>CBIHPU010000456.1:0-3702 GCA_966211935.1 uncultured bacterium
TCCATAAAATGAATCAATACGGCGGACTCGATTATCTGGAAGAAATATTCCGGGTCTAAAATGGATCAAATTTTTTGGGAAAACTTAAAACCAACATTAAACCCTAAGCTATTCAAGATCCTTTCCAATATCCCTTCTGAAATATTTCCCCTCAAATTTTATTTTGTCCGCGTTCTCAAAACTTTTTTTCACCGCCGCGCCAATCGTGTTTCCGAATGAAGTAATAGCAAAAACTCTTCCCCCCGCAGTCAAAACTTTCTCGTCTTCCGTTTTGGTCCCTGCATGAAATGCGATGCTTCCATTTACGCTTTCCAGACCAGTTACAACTTTACCTTTTTCATAATCGCCGGGATAACCACCACTTACCAATACGACTGTTGTTGCATACCGCTCATCAATTTCAAGTTTGGCTTTTTCAAGTGTTCCCTGACCCACATGATCAAGAAGTTCCAGAAAATCTGATTTTATTCTTGGGATCACCACCTCAGTTTCAGGGTCTCCCATTCGGCAGTTGTATTCAATCACAAACGGTTCTCCATTCACATTCATCAAGCCCACAAAAATGAAACCTTTGTAAATTATTCCTTCTTTTTTCAATCCTTCAATAGTAGGAACAACTACACGTTCTTCCATTTTCTTCAAAAACTTTTCATCTGCAAACGGAACAGGACTCACTGCTCCCATGCCTCCCGTATTCAAACCTGTGTCTCCTTCGCCAATTCTTTTGTAATCTTTGGCTGCGGGAAGGATCTTGTATGAATTTCCATCGCTCAAAACAAAAACAGAACATTCAATTCCTTTCAAAAATTCTTCAATCACAACAATATTTCCGGCTCCGCCAAATTTTCCTTCGGTGATCATTGAACGCAATTCTTTTTTTGCTTCATTCATATCATCGAGAATGAGTACGCCCTTACCTGCAGCCAGTCCATCCGCTTTCAAAACAAAAGGCGGCGTAAGCGTTTCGAGAAATTTTTCTCCTTCAGCGATATTGTCTTTTGTAAAACTTGCATAGCGTGCGGTTGGAATATGATGACGCAACATAAATTTTTTTGAAAAATCCTTGCTGCCTTCCAGTATCGCGCCATCTTTCTTTGGGCCAATCACCGGAATGTCTTTCAGCACTTCATCCTGCAGAAAAAAATCATGAATGCCTTTTACAAGAGGCTCCTCAGGCCCCACTAAAACAAGATCAATGCTTTTTTCCCAGGTAAACTTTTTTACCGCTTCAAAATCTGTCGGGTTAAGATCTACGTTTGTTCCGCAATGCGTTGTTCCGGCATTACCGGGCGCTATATAAAGGTTTTCAAGCTTCTTGCTTTGAGCGATCTTCCATGCAAACGCATGCTCACGTCCCCCGGATCCAAGTATCAATACATTCATTCTGCTAAAATTGAGTTGCAAAAATAGTGAATGAAGAATGAATGCGGCCTCAAATGAGGTGGAATTTACCAACGAGGGATAAACAGTTTTTTTGATTTGCTATATTTTTTTAAATTTATGTACAATGAAAAATTTTATCGCTTCCCTTTTGTTGCTACCGGTATTCGCGTTATCGCAATTGCCCAATGGCGGAATGGAGAATTATACATTTACTCCAAACGACACGGTACCAACAGACTGGGCAACAGAAAGTGTGTGGACTACAGCCCTCGGACAAAACAGCAATGCATTTGCCGGAAATTATTCCTTTACGATCAATACCTGGTATCATTATTCTCCGGGGATGATGCTGAACGGTTTTCCAAGTAACGGCTTAAGCAATTTTTTATCGAGCTGGATCTATGCAGGCACTCCGGTTAGTTACAAACCTGCGCAGTTGAACGGTTATTATATGTATACCGATACTGTTTGGGGTGATAGCGCCGTTGTGCAGGTTCTACTGAAAAAATGGAATACAACGATGAACAAAATTGACAGCGTGGCTTATGGAATTAAGAAGTTGCGGGCAGCTTCATCCTGGACACCGTTTACTTTAAACATGAATGATCTGATGCCTGGAATTACACCAGATTCTATTATTGTTTTTTTCATGACCTTCGATTATCCTGCGGGTACGCAACCCATATGCAATGATCCCTTGTGCCGTTATCTGTCGATTGACGAGTTAAGCTTAAGCGGAACACTTGGAATCGGAGCGGTTACTGACGGCAAGTCACACAAGGTCATTTACTCAGACAATAATCTTATTATAAATAGTGAGAGTCAGGAAATAGAATTGTGCCGTTTGTTTTCTGTTGATGGAAAATTACTGAAGGAATTCAGAATTGGTTATGGAACCAACGCTGTTCCGATTTCAGATTTAGAAAATGGGATTTATCTGTTGAACATTTCCGGAAAGCATAAAAACACTTTTCGTTTTGCAAAGATGTAATATTCTCTATTGACCAGGCTTTGTTGGCCTGGGAATGTTTGCAAGTTGTTTTATTCCGCTCAGCTCAACGAGCCGCCTCAGCACTTCTATCATTCCGTAAGTATCCTGTCTGCAGTAATCGAGCAGCAGTTGTCGGACCTTACTGATCTCGGATGCTTCAACATTATCCGTGAAAGTAATTCTGAGAAATTCTCTTGATGCTGTACCACCTTCTCCGATTTCCATTTCATCGTAACTCATTCCCGTTAAAACCGGCAGGACAGCTTTAAAAGACGCGCTCCCTTCCTGTTCGGGGTGATAATAATGAAAGGAAGAAAACGGATCGAGCAGATCCACGATACGTGCATTTGTTTTTTCGGCCCAGGTTTTATATTCAGGATTGTCTGCAGCCATTTCTGTGATCCTCGATTTTTCGAAGCTGGCATTGTAACAGATTATGGAACCTGATTCACCCAGTGCATTCTTTAATTGTTGCAGCACTTTGGGTCTCGGATCATTTTTTCCTTCCGCCAAAAACGAAGTTTCTTTTGCGGGCTTGTTTAAATCATCTGTACTGGAAATTGAAAATTGAAACGGGATCTGCTGATAGGGCCTTGAATTATCGAACAGAGGAATTCCCGGCATGATAGTTTCGAAGTCAAGAAAGTAAAAGGGAGCTTTTAATTTTTTCAGCCAGGCAATGATCGCCTCGCTGTCAATATATTCTTCTCCGCTTTCAACACTTTTTTTCTGAATGAGTTGTTTTTCATTCAATACAACATCGTCCGGAATTTTCTTTATTGCCAACACACCCGATTCCATTAACTCGAAGGCTTTTTTTCCGGCGCGGTACAACGAAAACACATTATGTTTTTCAGGAAGAAAGCTCCAGCATTTTTCAGTAAGCGGACATTCATATGGATCATTGCAATGTTTTCCAACAGCAATATCCGGAGCAATTTTCAGCTGCAAAGCCTCAAGAAGTTCGTCAAGATTTTTTTTGACATTTACCGCGAGCAGACTCACGGCTTCGGTCTGATCGCTGAGCGTAAAAAGTTCACGCGCGTTCACTTCACCTCTTCGCAGATATTGATTATTTATATGCATGAGTATGCACTTTCTTACAGTCAATCCACAACCTTCAAGAATATATTTCTGAATGGCGAGATCATGAAGATTCACTTCTTTTACGGTGGTAGAACTTTTCACCTCAACAATATCCCACTCGTTAGTATTCGCCGGATTCAGAATGTCAACCCGCGCATAAGCTTTTTCAAAAAGAAAGGCGGCTTCAAAAATTGGTTTTCGCTGCGCCAGCAGTTTTTGAGTTTCGCTGACCGCGCCTTTTA
>CBIHPU010000457.1:0-3701 GCA_966211935.1 uncultured bacterium
GCAAACTTCTGTTCATTCTCAAATTTATATTGCGCGTGTACATCCTGCACCTTGTAGATCGTCTTATAAACAAGATCCCAACCCGTATCTTCACTAACCTTGTATACGTTGCGGCTATAGCCAAGAAGTTTGCGACCGTAATTTTCGTACAGCCACTTTAGCGCTTCTTCTTTATTGCCGTTTAGTATTTTGGTTATCTTCTCCAAGGTTTACGTTGGGTGCTTTGATTAATAAAACACAGCATGGTAACAACAAGGTAACAATATGAACTGAGATATTTATAAGGTAAGAAACTGGATTTCAGACTTTAACACAAATAATAAGTATTTTATCCTAAGAATTTATTTCGCCTTTTCTTTTTGTAATCGACAAAATCTATTCTTTTAAACGGCGAACGGTATTAAAAGTTGTCTGTAAGAAGACTTTTCCTGGCCGAGAGTATATTAAAAAATTCAAAAAACAGATTTTTACGGGAAGAGAAAAGTGGAAAACCTACCATCTCCCGGAGATTCCGAATTCAACAACCATTACCAGCTTAGAAACGGAAATTTTGTTTTGAGACTGTTTCTTTGCACTTCCACTGCTGCAGAATGCACATCAGGGTTATGAATTGGCCTGTGGGAAGAAAAACTATTAAACTTCCTTATCTCGTCGAGTACAAATATTGATTCCTCATCAAGCATTGCAGAAGAAAATTTTTCCCACACAAAATCTATCGCCTGTTCTGTTGGATGTACCATATCCTCTTTAAAAAAACGGTAGTCGCGCAAAACATCATTCACATATTCATATGCGGGAAAATAAATTGCAGAATTGTCTGAACATAATTCATGAACAGCATTGATCAATGCTGCTTTGCTTTTATTATTCTCAATCAATCCGTCACGAACATAACGCACCGGGCTTATCGTAAAAAGGATTTTTAGTTGTGGATTAAAATTTCCAAGCAGCTGAAGAATCTCTTTCCACTCGTCAATTATTGAATCACTTTTTAAAAAAACTTTTTCAAATTCACTTGATGGAAGTTTATGACAATTTGCAACTATCTCACCCGTTCTTTTCAACTTAAAAGCAAAAGCGGATCCGAACGTTATGATCATCCAACCTTTGCGTTTTAACTGAGTATGAGCGTTCAGAATTTCAGAATTTATGTCTTCAACCGTTTTGTTTTTATTGGCTGAAGAAAAACAACCATGATGCTTGATGCTGTGCCACAATTCCTGGTCGCTGAAAAGATCATCATTGGTATAATTCCTTTTTGCAAGTATCTCCCTTATGGAAACAGCTATGGAATGCGGATTGAAAAGTATTCCGTACGGATTAACGATGGTATTGAACTTTGCTTCACGGAATTTCTGACCGATATTCTCGGCAAAACAGGATCCGGTAAGGAATACAGCGTCGCGATAAGAAATTTTTTCAGTTGACTTAAAAAGAAGTTCAAGCTGAAATTTCATTGCTGAAACAGCTGATTAATTTTCGAAGATCTCGAAGTGATAAGATTCCATGATCTGGTTAGCAAGCAGTTTTTTGCATGCTTCATCCACTTTATCCGCGGCTACTTGTTTACTCGGCGCCTCTACTTCCAGCGTAATGTGTTTGCCAATGCGCACGTTTCCGATCTCAGGCAACCCGAGGTTTGTCATGCTGTTTGTTACAGCTTTACCTTGAGGATCGAGTAGAGCCTTAAGCGGCATAACGTCTATTTCTGCGCGGAATTTCATGTGTATTTCAGATTTTGGTGCTGCAAATTTAGAAAAAGAACTTAGTCAAAGTCTAGTTTTAGTTAACAAAAAACCCGGCTATTTTAATTCCGGGTTATTATTAATAGTTGAAAATATATTTTAAGCCCCGCTAAATGCGATGCTAGGCATTGTCTGGCCCTCAAATTTGCAAATCACCACGTCCCACGCATTGAGTTTTACTTCCTCAATTGTAGCACCTTTGGTGGATAACGCTTCTGCTTCAGCTGTTGCAGTAAAACCACCGCTGGGAGAAGACTGAACGGTAAATAAAATTTCTTTTTCCATGGCGTAAGTTTGTTTTGTTTGGTATAACAAGTGTACCATTTATTTTTCCGCTTAACAATACATTTTCGTCGAATTAAGCAATAAGGCTAATCTGAAGCGATATAACGCGAACGAATAGAAGTTCAGCATTTGTTAATTATCCGCTTTACGGATTTTCCTGGCTGCGAAAATGTGGCTGCCTATACTCATCAGGATATAAAGTACGATTATAAGAGGCAAACCTACGAACTTGAAAAACACCAGGGACAAAACCGACAACAACAGAAAAGAATAACGGATCTCATTTCCCTTCCATTTAAAGTTTTTGAATTTTAAAGCGAAAAGAGGAAGCTCTGCAACGAGGAGGTAGGACATAATTAGCGTTAATCCAATCAGAACCGGTACATTATTAAAAATCATCACGCTTATTTCTGCTATTCTGAAGCTGAAATCAGCATTGATCACTGTGTGCCATCCCGGAATAATTTGTGAGTGGAATTG
The DNA here is from genome assembly GCA_966211935.1 of uncultured bacterium. Lineage (GTDB taxonomy): Bacteria > Bacteroidota > Bacteroidia > B-17B0 > Aurantibacillaceae > AM-1111. Next base: position 2,511 of record CBIHPU010000457.1, read on the forward strand.
TGCCTGTTCAAAAATCAGAGGAATTGAACAGATTAAGATTGAATTTGCCGGAGTGGGAACTCCAATGAAAGAATCAGATTGGCGCGTATCCAGATTGAATTTAGCTAAACGCAAAGCTGAGAAAATTGAAATTAAAAAACCCATATAACCAATTAATGAATGTGGAAATCCGGAACGTAAAGAAACTGTGTTGCCACTAACAGAAAAATTATTTAAAAAATCTGCCTGCCATATCAGATGCGCCATCACCACGCCAGGTACAACTCCAAACGTAACACAATCCGCCAATGAGTCGAGTTGTTTTCCGAATTCTCCCTGCACTTTAAGCGCTCGCGCAACAAATCCATCAAAGAAATCAAGTACAGCTGCTATTCCCACCAGGTAAGCGCTCCATACCAGGTCACCCTCAAAAGCTTTTACTATTGCAATGCATCCGCAAAAAAGATTTCCGCTTGTAAAAAGGTGCGGAACTGCATTCCTGATCTTCATATGGGGACGAAAATACTAAATCTGCCGCCAAACTTTTAACATTAATAGCTTCAACTTTGGTCTGGCGTTCATTTTTCAATTCAGTACTTGCATTTTTACAATAAATGCGCTGAATATGCGTTCAGCTAAGGTTCTGTTCTAAATAAAAATCATTAATTTTAACAGGTATGGATTTCCGCAAAGCAGCTATAACCTCAGGACTTTTTTTAAGTCTGTTCGTGGTAAATAGCCAGACAGTAAAATATAGCAATGAGTTTCTTGCAATTGGTATTGGAGCCAGAGCATTGGGAATGGGCAACGCGAATATTGCTTCAGTGAGCGATGTTAACAGTGGTTATTGGAACCCGGCCGGACTTTTAGGTGTAAAGTCCAATCTTGAAGCAAGTCTGATGCACGCGGAATATTTCGCCGGCATAGCAAAGTTTGATTACGGAGGAATTGCTGCACGATTTGACACCAATAGCGTGGGCAGCATCAATTTTATTCGTTTTGGTATTGACAATATTCCGAATACAACAGATCTTATTGATGCAAATGGTAATGTTGATTACGAGAGGATCACAACATTCAGCGCAACAGATTTTGCAGCCATAGTTTCATATGCGCGTTCAATGCCGCAACTGAAAGGAATAAAACTTGGAGGCAGCGCAAAGATCATCCGCAGAAGAATAGGAGATTTTGCAGGCGCGTGGGGATTTGGAC
>CBIHPU010000458.1:0-3699 GCA_966211935.1 uncultured bacterium
TGAGAATCGCTTCACCCGTGTGTGAATCGAGATTTCCTGTCGGCTCATCCGCGAGAATAACAATGGGATTGTTGACCAGTGCCCTTGCAATTGCGACCCGTTGCTGTTGTCCGCCAGAAAGTTGGTTGGGAAGTGAATTCATTCGCTCTGCAAGTCCCACTGATTTCAATGCGTTGTATGCCTTTTCTTTTCTTTCTCTGCTGCTTATCGATTTGTTGTAAAGAAGTGGCAGCTCCACATTTTCTACCGCGCTCGTTCGAGGCAGGATATTGAATGATTGAAAAATAAATCCAAGTTTTTTATTTCTCAATTCTGCAAGCTCGTTTTTATACAGGTGGCTCACATTTACTCCTTCCAGAAAATATTCTCCGCTTGTTGGAATATCCAAACAGCCGACGATATTCATTAACGTTGATTTACCTGAACCGCTCGCTCCCATAATGGCGACAAAATCTCCTTTATTCATCTCCAGTGTGACTCCTCGCAGTGCATTTACTTTTATCTCACCCATAGAATAGGTTTTCACAAGATTATTTACTGAAATAAGCGCGCTCATGTTATCGTGTGCCTCTCCGTTGTCCGGGAGAAAAACTAGGCATAAAAGGATTTTTTGTCTGCTTTTTGTTATCTGGATCTTTTTCAATTCCTGTGATCACTTCATCGTTTTCTGCAATTCCTTCTTTCACTTCCAGAAAGTTTCCGTCAGAAATACCGGTTGTAATTTTTTTTGGTATAATTTCATCTCCTCTTTTTACCCAAACTAATGAAACTTCCGTTTTTTCTTTTTTTGCTTCTGCAATTTGTTTTGATAAACTGTTCAGTGAATCGTTCAAATGATCCTGTTTATCGAGGTAATCCGGCGGAGGAAAAAAGCGAAGCGCTGATGCGGGGATCTTCAGAGTGTTTTTTCTTTCTTTTACATTGACGTAAATATTTGCCGTAAGGCCGGGCATGAGTTTAAGGTCTGGATTTGCGACATCAATAATTACAGTGTACGTCACCACGTTTTGAATCGTATTTGGTTGAAGACGTATTTGTTTTACAAAGCCAGTGAACTTGTCATTCGGAAACGCGTCGACAGTGAACGTTGCTGTTTGTCCCACTTTTACCTGTCCTATGTCTGCTTCATCTATGTTCGCATACACCTGCATTTTGGTCAGGTCGTTCGCTATTGTAAATAATGTAGGAGTATTAAAGCTTGCTATCACAGTTTGTCCCAGGTCCACGTTTCGTGAGATAACCGTTCCGTTAATTGGCGCGTGTATGGTGGCGTACCGTACATTTATTTTTGCGCGTTCCAGTTGTGATCTGGCAGACGCCAGTTGGCTTTGGGCAGATTCATAATTTGTTACAGCAAGATCATATTCAGATTTGGAAACAGCTTCGCCTTCATACAGCTTTTTCATTCTGTCAAATTCTGTTTTAGATTGATTGAGTTGAATTTTTGCTCTTGTGTATGCTGCCTCAGCTTCGTGCTTTGTAGCGGAAAGAAGAACAGTGTCGATCAGTGCTATCACCTGTCCTTTTTTTACAACGGAATTAAAATCTGCATACAGTCTCGAGATGGTTCCTGATACTTGTGTGCCAACCTGAACAGTTGTCAAAGGATTCACAGAACCTGTGGCAGTTACTTCAATCTGAATATTTCCTTTTTCAGTTTTAAAAGTTTTCCATTCGATGTCTTTGTTTCTTTTTTTTCTGAACCCGAGAAGTACGACTGCCAAAACAGCAACCACAATAAAAAAAACTGTAATAATATATTTTCTGCTCATAAGCGTTGATCCGGACAAAGAAAGATTTATTTTAATTGGTTGGGAATGATCTTGGTTGAAAGATGATTGAGCAGGATCACATTTTGCAATGCGCATCGGAATAAAAACAAAATGACCGGGAACTGTACCCGGTCTTTAAAATATTTTTGTTGAAGGATTGATTATCATCTCCTGTTCCAACCTCTTTCTGCAGATTCTGCGTGTTGTTGTGAGTGGCCAAACCAACCGCGACCATGAATATCGCGTCTGCTGTTTGCACTTCGGCGTCTTCCGCCTGCATGTCTGTTCTCCCAACCTCTTTCTGCTGCCATTGCATGCTCACGCGAATTATCAAACCAGCCACGACCTTCATTTCTTTCATGGCTCATTCCTCTTCCACGTGAGCTTCCCCTTTGACCTGTAATTTCCCTGTTGTCCCATTCTCTTGGTGTTGATCTTGCATATTGTTCAGAATTGTCGAACCATCCGCGACGTCCGTTGCCCATTCTTCCATTCCTTGCGCGTTCGCCTCTGTTGTATGTTTGCCTGTTATTCCAACCTCTTTCAGACGCTTCTGCATGTTCACGTGAATTATCAAACCATCCTCTCGGCCTAAATGAGCGACTTGAATTTCTTCCACGTGTTACTCCGCCACTTCTGTTTCTCCAACCTCTTTCCGCTGCCTCAGAATGTCCTTCATGATCTCCAAACCAGCCACGTCCCATTTCATGTTCTTCTTCATGAGATCGGTAACCGCGTCCTCTTCTCCTGTGCGAAGCGCGACCGCCCGGACGGGAGATCTCACTATGACGATTCTCATCCATTGATGTGAATCCCCGGCCACTGGTGCGGCCGATTCTTTTTGAATTTCTATTCATGATATTTTTTTTGAGTTTTTGTGGAATATTCAAGGAAATAAAAGTGCCATTAATTAATACGCAAACACTAATGAAATTCTAATTAAAATTGATTCCGCTGTTTTTATCAGAATGGTATTGGTATTTTAATGTAAAATATAAAATATCGGAATTGTTGATCTTGCTGTCCTGTATTGTTACCCACATATAACCTGCACGTACTGAAACGAATTTTCCGAAATAAAACCAGACGCCGGAATAGAATCGACTTTCCGCAATTACATTGTTGTTGCCGTTGATCAGGGTCGCTAATTCCTCTGAAAATACATAGCGGATCTTTAATTTATTATTGACGGATTCGTAAAGTGGATGATCGATTTGAAATAAAACGCGGGGACGTAAGCGGAAAATAAAACTGTTCAGTAATTTTTTATTTAATGTATCGCGTGTAAATCGGTTCTCAAGCCTGGCCCTCGCGCTAAAATTGAATTTATTTAATTTGTTTTCCCATCGCACTTGTTGATGTGGTCTCCATTCCGGAACAACCATTTGTTTTTCGTCATACAACAACCAATAACTTAATCCTATGCCAAGCTGTATTTTTCCGATGCTGTATTCTGTATTGCCGAAAATGGTGAAGTAATCCGGCCGCGCAGGTTCAAGATGGTATGAATTTTCAATTTCGCAGACCGCTGTTAATTTGTTTACACTGAACTCCAGAAGTAAACCGCTCCAATTTATTAGTTGTCGGTTCTGTTGCGAAAAAGTTTCAGGATGTAACAGTAATAGAAAAATTACTATTGGAATCTTTTTCAAAATATTAATTGTTCATTATCCGCAAAACTATTATGCCATTAGAAAATTCTGAATTTAGATATTTACAGGTCCCGGTATTTCTGTATCCATAATCGCTTTGCGTTGCTGAACTTTTTCCTTACAGAAAAAAAGTATTTGTCTGAATAGCATGAGTAGTCCCGCGTGGCGGATTAAACTCAGGTACATGGCGATTTCCCGGGCATAAGCTTTTGAGGAAGAACATTTCTCCAGTTTGAATGTATTAATTGCTGATGATTTTGTCCAAAGCACTTTCT
>CBIHPU010000459.1:0-3693 GCA_966211935.1 uncultured bacterium
CAATCCCTAATCAACGACTTTGATTTAAATTCCACTTTAGTGCCAGATGAATTTCAGCCAGGATTTCAATCTGACATCCTGTGTGACGTTTTCAACATTGGATGTGACACTACCTCAGGAGTTCTAACTTTTAAACTTGATCCAACCGTAAACTATAACTCAGCTACTCTAACACCATCTTCCATTTCCGGCGACACTCTTATCTGGAACTTTTCAGCACTCAACTACGACAGCGCTCACATCACACCAATTATAAACGTCACAACTTCGCAATTCGCCCAAATCGGCGACACAGTCTGTTTCGAAGTTTTTATTACTCCAATTGCAGGGGATGCTGACACAACAAACAACTACAAAAAATATTGCTTCCTTGTTGTAAACGGCTACGATCCGAACGACATCTCCGTTTATCCACAAGGAACTTGTCCACAAAACTATGTTCTGAATGATCAAAAACTCACATACACCATCCGCTTTCAAAACACAGGAAACTCAAATGCAATCAATATCAATGTCCTCGATTCACTTGATGCCGATCTTGACTTGAATTCTGTAAGAGTAATTGCAAATTCACATCCGCTCATCACAGAAGTTCTTCCGGGAAATGTTTTGAAATTTCGCTTCGACAACATCATGCTGCCTGACAGCGGTAGCAACGAACCCGCGAGTCATGGTTATGTAATCTACGAAGTAGATCCGCTTCCTTCTCTTGCGATCGGAACACAAATTAAAAACCAAGCGGATATTTATTTTGATTTCAATCCCCCTGTAATTACAAACGAAGTAATGAATACAATTATCGATTCTATTCCCGCTTGTACAATTACGACTGGATTTACTTCAGTAAAAAATTCATCAATAAAAATTTATCCGAATCCGGCGAGCACATCAATCACAATCGAAGGCATGGATCGTGAATCAATAATAAAAATTTATGATGTAAGCGGAAGAGTAGTTATGATGCAGAAGGTTGTCAATGAGAAAACCATCATTAACACAACCAATTTGCAGAATGGGATTTATCTTATCGAATCTAATTCAAAAGAAAATCAATTCTTCAATAAAATAATAATCAGCAGATAGATCTAACGCGCCACGCTGAATTTTCCACATTTTATTTTTCCGGCTTCATAAATCAGCTGGTAAAAATAAATTCCTGATTCCAGTTCAGAAACCGGATACCTGTACTGCGCGCCACGAATATTCTTTTGTGAAATTGTTTTTCCTTCACTGTTAATGATTTTTATTTCTCCATTGAATTGATGTGGGAATGAAAAACTTATTTCCTCAAATGCAGGATTCGGAAAAACGTTCACGAAATTATCTTTCTCCAGCCTCTGAACATTTAAAAGAGTTCCCCAATCTACTGGCGTACCCCAGGTCTCAGTTCCCTTCGAAAAATAAACCAGATAAGTATGTCCGCAGGAAGCAGGATTAACCCCTCCTGTTTCGTCTCTTTTCTCTGTTAATAATGATAATGCCACACGCATACTCCGCCTCCTATATCCTGCACACATGGATAGTTACTTATCATGTAATTCGGGTAGCCTATTTTTTGCATTCTTCCATTATACTGCGAAGCATTTACAAATTGTTCTTCCATTGTGCCACCTGAAACACCGTTGCCAAAGTTCCCTGCGGTGTCAATATTGAACTGCACCGCATAACCATTCAGAATTCTGCAATCGGATACAACAATCGTTTCGCTGGCTGTATCAAAAGTTGTTGTTATTGTACTGTCAAATGATGGAGTATAAGTATAACTTTTAGAATAGATTTTTCTATCATACGAATAGATCAATGTATCGTTATCCGAAGAAACGTATTTGCTCATTACTTCTTTTCGTGTATAAGTAACAGAATTTCCGTTGGCCATTCCGTTCCATTCATATTTATATTCAAAAACATCTCCAATGCCAAAATCAAAAACCGTGCGCGCTGTTAAATTCTGAACTCCGAGAGCCGGCAAGTTTGTTCCGCTTATGTTGAGCGATGTTGTATCCATAGGAAAATCGCGCCAGCGATAACACCGTATAAAACCATTGTCTTTTCCCAAAACAATTGTCTTATTGTTAAAAGAATGCGCAATAGCCGCACCCAGGCTGTTTTTTGCCTGAAGTGTTATGATCTTGCAGGAGTCAGTTCCAACTGCTGTATTCTGCTGTGTTATTGTTGTGATGCTTCCCTCAATGTAATCTCCACCTCCCAGCTCAAAAAAGTGCCAGTTTTGTGAAGCCTGCGCGGCGGTATGAATGAAAATACTGTCTCCACCCAGAGTAAAATACACTTCTTCCCCATTTAAGCGCCTGATCATTTTCGCTCCCGTCCAACCTGTATCATTCGTTATATAACAACTGTTTTCGTCCATTTCATTTGTGAATGAGCGAATGGGATAACAATGCAGCTCAGTTCCCGAAAGCGCGGTCGAGTCAAAACGAAGGGTTTCAAAACTTAACTTTCCCGGCGCCGACACGTCCATTACGCTATAATAGTTATTACGAAGTATTGTGGCGGTAGAATAATTTTGAGTGAACATGGCGGAGCATGAAAACACAAAAAAGAGAGTCAGGTATAGTTGTTTCATATAATCTAAGTTATAAAAATGAACCTCGATCCGGATAATTGATAACTAAATTGTCCATTTAACTTTAATATTTTGCCACTGAACGAAAATTAATTTGCATTAATCGGCAGATCCGGAACCTTAGTTTTCATCGGCCCTACCGCTATTTTTACTAAATTTGTGACTTAATTTACCCTATGGCGAAAGTAGCATTGATAACCGGAGTGACCGGACAGGACGGAGCATATTTATCCGAACTTTTACTTGAGAAAGGATATGAAGTTCATGGTATAAAAAGACGAAGCTCCTTGTTTAATACAGACCGAATTGATCATTTGTACAGTGATCCGCATGAAAAAAAGCGCTCACTGAAATTGCATTATGGTGACCTGACAGACTCGACCAACCTGATAAGGATAATTCAGGAAGTTCAGCCGGATGAAATTTATAATCTCGCAGCGCAGTCACATGTTAAAGTTTCGTTTGAAACGCCCGAGTACACTGCCAATGCCGATGCTATTGGAACATTAAGGATCCTGGAAGCGATACGGATACTTGGACTTGAAAAGAAATGCAGATTTTACCAGGCTTCAACTTCCGAGTTGTATGGACTGGTTCAGGAAATACCTCAGACAGAAAAAACGCCGTTTTACCCAAGATCTCCATATGGAGTTGCAAAGCTCTACGCGTTCTGGATAGCAAAAAACTATCGTGAAGCCTATGGCATGTTTGCCTGTAATGGAATTTTGTTTAACCATGAATCACCGATAAGAGGTGAAACATTTGTAACAAGAAAAGTTACGCGCGCTGTTGCAAAAATACATCTTGGTTTACAGGATAAATTGTACATGGGTAACCTGGACGCAGAACGTGACTGGGGACACGCGAAAGATTATGTTGAAGGTATGTGGAGAATGCTACAGCATTCGGAACCGGATGATTATGTTCTCTCAACAAACAGAAAAATTTCTGTGCGCCGGTTTATAGAATTAAGCTTTGCCGAAGTTGGAATTCAGATCGAATGGAAAGGCGAAGGAGTGAATGAAAAAGGATTTAATAAAGCAACCGGAAAAGCAGTAGTTGAAATTGACGCCAAATATTTCCGTCCAACTGAAGTTGATTTGCTGATC
>CBIHPU010000460.1:0-3679 GCA_966211935.1 uncultured bacterium
AATAAAAATTTTTATAAAGCATAACTATTTAATTGATTGATCAAAAATAACCACAGTGTGATGAACATACCGTGGTTTAGCTCAGGAATTAAACTGATAGAAATCAGGATAAAAAATGCAGATTTATTTGAAAAAAGAAAGCAGATCCGCGACTATAAAAGTACTTCCGCCAACATAAACGAGATCATCGTCACCAGCACTTTTCAGCGCAGCTTCATACCCGGAAATCACATCAGGATACGCGGTTCCTTTTAATCCATTTTTCTTCGCAAGCAACTGAAGTTCATTTTGATCTAACGCGCGTGGAATTGCAGCTTTGGTAAAATAATATTTCGCTTTTTCAGGAAACAACTTCAAAATTTTCGAAGGATCTTTGTCGTTTACAACTCCAAACACAATATGTAATTTGTTATGCGGAATCTTTTCAATCATTGCCAGCACTTCAGAAATTCCTTCCGCGTTGTGACCCGTATCGCAAATCACGCGCGGATTCTTTCGCAGAATTTCAAATCTTCCTCTTAATCCGGTAAGTTTTTTCACCCTGGATAAAGCGTCGACTACCGCCTTGTCCTGAATTTTAAATTTTTTTGTTTTCAAAACATCCAGCGCACTCAAGACACCGCCAAGATTTTTACGTTGATACTCTCCCGTCAGATCCAGGCTGTAAATTTTAAAATCAGCCGTGCTTTTTTTCAGAACACTTATCTCCGCGTGATCTTCTTTCCAGCGATGATAAAAACACAGGTAATCATCCTGCGCAAAAATAATCGGTGCGTTTTCCTTTTTCGATTTTCTGATAAAAACTTTTTCAGTTTCTTTTTGCCGCTCGCTTATTATCACAGGAGTTTTTGGCTTGATGATCCCGGCTTTCTCCGCCGCGATCTTCTCAAGTGTATCTCCAAGCAAATTTGTATGATCATAACCAATATTAGTGATAAGCGACACAAGTGGCTGTATCACATTCGTTGAATCCAGCCGTCCTCCAAGGCCAACTTCTATCACCGCAACATCAACTTTCTCTTTTGCAAAATAATCAAAAGCAAGACCGACCGTCCATTCAAAAAAAGAAGGTTTAATTTTTTCAAATTTACTTTTATGCTGTTCAACAAAATCAATCACATTTTTTTTCGGGATCATTTTTCCGTTAATACGTATGCGCTCACGAAAGTCTATTAAATGAGGTGATGTATACAAACCTGTTTTATATCCACATTGTTGTAAAACAGCCGCCAGCATATGACTACTGCTGCCTTTTCCGTTTGTTCCCGCAACATGTACACTCTTAAATTTCTTTTCAGGATGTTTTAAATATTTGCAGATAGCAAGCGTATTGTTGAGATCAGCCTTATAGGCAGCCGGACCTATCCGGTGAAACATTGGCAATTGCTGAAACAGATAGTCTAAAGTTTTCGCGTAAGTCATAAAAAGAAAATCAACTTCTCTGAAAAAAGAAGCGTAAATATTTTTCGCTAAAATAAAAGGATTTTATTTGTTGCCGTAACCGAAATCAAAAACGATTGTACCATAGGAAAACGCCGGACAGTCTGTGCACGCTTCGAATTTTGTGCATTTCGCGGCCTGTTCAGCCTGTGTTATCAATTCAGGATCTGATGTATCAGTTCCGGGTCCATTGCTTTCAGCACTCACAACATTTCCGTTGCGGTCCACCTTGATTTTTACAACGACTTTCCCTTCACGTTTTGTAATATTCGGTCTGCAGGGACTAACCAAAGTTTTTCTTCCTGTTCCAAAACCTCCAGGTCCTTTCGTTCCTCCAGTTCCCCCCGTTCCTGTACTGAAATCTGGACCCGTGCCCGGACCAATATCATCACCATTACCGGAACCTGTTCCGCCGGTTGAGCCACCCGATGAATTATCGCTGGCGTTACTAAGCGCATTCCCCCACTTCACAGGATTCTTTGGTGTATTATTCGTGTTATTATTTGTATTGGTGTTTGTGTTGGTAGATGTATTGTTTTTAGGAGAGGTATTTTCTGATTTAGTTTCATTAATATCCACTCCGCCCGGATCACTTATCAGAACTGAGTTGTCAGCGGTTGATTCATTTGTAACAGGAGTTTCGTTCACCGCCTCTGGAAACTGGTAATCCGCATATGCGGGATCATTAGGCGCAAATGTGAGTTCCACTTCACCTCTGCTGCTTCCTCCCCCGCCGGCTTGTCCTCCGCTCAGCTCAATCTCATTTTCAAAAACGGGTGGATTGGGAACATGAATCATCCAAAGAATCAAACCCAGAATAATCAAAGCCATTAACGCCGCACTGCTTAACGCGGCAATAGCTGTAATTTTATTTTCCTGCTGTTGTGTTATCATTTCTGGTTAGCGGCTTTAGTTGCACACACCATTTTACAATTCAGTTTTGGTCCCAGCTGAAGCACATCAACAAAATCCTGGTATTTAAGATTTTTATCGATGTGAAGAACAACAGTAGGATCCGTTTTGCCCGACAGTTTTTTCTTCAGCACTTCTTCAAGAGAAAAATAAGTTGTTTTAATTTCGTCCACCTGGTATTCCATTTTTTCATTCACGCCAAGATGCACCACTTCTTTCGCTGCCTGGCTTTTTGAATTGCTGTTCGGTAAATTCACCTTGATCACGTTGGGACTTACCATAGAAGACATGATAAGAAAGAAGAGCAGGAGGAAAAACATAATGTCATTCAATGATTCCGTGCTTACTTCAGCTTCCCTGGTTCTTTTTCTTAATCCTCTCATGTTATTCTTTATTTAGATGAAATATTTCTTTCGATTCCATAATTTACTTCTGCGGCTCCTGCAGAATATCCAGGAACTTAACCTGACTCTCTTCCATTCTCAATGCAACTTTGTCTATCATTGAATTTACCCAGTGATAAGCGATAAAAGCAAACACTCCGACAACAAGTCCGGCAGCGGAACTAACCATTTTCACATATAAACCACCGGAAACATTTTCAATGTCAACTGTTCTTGCGTGGTTGATGTCATAGAAAATTTTAATTACACCAAAAATAGTTCCTATAAAACCGAACAGCGGAGCAATCCGTCCGCACAGATTGAGAATGTTCAATCGTTTTTCGAGCTTCCCGAGTTCCACCTTCGCAACATCATTCATCGATTCACGGATTTCTGTTACCGGCTGACCGATGCGGGAAATTCCTTTTTCCAGCATAACGTTTTCAGGAGCAGGATTCGTTCTGCACATTGCCATTGCAGAATCCAGATTTCCTTTGTTCACGAGTTCGCGGATTCCTGAGAGCAGATTAGGATTTTTATGCAATGCTTTGTTTACGATGATCAATCGCTCTATCAAAACAAAAATTGTAAGAACAAGCAGGATCCCGATTGGAATCATGATTACTCCACCTTTCTCAATCATTGACCAAACAGAAAAATCAAAGTTTCCTGGTTGAGTTGCTGCTGCAGTTGTAATTCCAACTTTTTGCGCGGTGTCTGTAATGGCCTGAGCCAATCCTGAATCAGTCTGTAGTAAAAACATAGTATTGCGGAATTTTAAAATTTTCCTCTTACGAAGTTAGGCCGTAAAAAAATGAGGTAGTTTTCTGCAATACTTACTTTTAAACAGTGTGATGTTAAATGAATTTTTAAAAAGCCCTTCTGCCAGAACAGAAGGGCTATAAAACCTGTACTCAAAAATAATACAGAATGCGTATTGAAGT
>CBIHPU010000461.1:0-3665 GCA_966211935.1 uncultured bacterium
ACGCGTGGAAGCAGCGTGAGAAAAGAGACGGAATTAAACTTGTATGGATAGATTTTCCATTGCCGAATGAAAACGAGAAAGAAATTGTTTCCGCTTATGAGAACGCGATAACTTCGAAAACTAAAATTGTTCATGTTACACATATGATCAACTGGACGGGACAAATCGTTCCTGTCAGAGCAATTGCGGATATGGCTCATAAAAAAGGCTGCGAAGTGATTGTTGACGCAGCGCACAGTTTCGCGCAGATGGATTTTAAGATTCCGGATACAGGAGCTGATTATTTAGCTGTTTCGCTGCATAAATGGCTGTGCGCGCCGTTTGGAAGTGGATTGCTTTATATTAAAAAAGAAAAAATAAAGAACGTATGGGCCCTGTTGTCGAACAATGTTCCGGACGTAGACGATATAAGAAAATTTGAAAGTTTGGGAACAAGGTCATTTGCAAGTGAAATGGCCATTGGAGCTGCAATTGATTTTCATAATATGATTGGTAGCAAAAGAAAAGAGGATCGGCTGCGATACCTGAAAAATTACTGGGCTGAGCAGGCTGCAAAAATTCCGGGCGTAAAATTAAATACTTCCTTAAATCCAAAATTTTCCTGCGCGATTGGAAATATGAGTATGGAAGGGTGGACGGCGCACGAAATCGACGTCAATCTTCATGAGAAACACAAGATCCATGTGATAGGGATCAGTCATGAAAATATAAATGGAATCCGTGTTACTCCGAATGTTTACACAACAACCAAAGACCTGGATTTTCTGCTAAGTGCAATTCAGGAAATGAGTAAAGCTTCACCGCCAAAAAAACAATAATTCTTATGCGTAAAAAAGTTTCAAGCACTCTGGTCATTACAGGGTGTGTTACTTTTGTATTCCTGCTTTTATTTTCTTTTCGTGATAAACCATCAAAAAGAAAAATAATTTATGCTCAAAAGGCGCCTAAACCAATTGGACCTTATAGTCAGGCTGTAATGGTTGGAAAAACCGTTTATGTCAGCGGTCAGATAGCCATGGATACAGCCGGAGTGATGGATACAGCAGATATCCGTACAGAAACAAAACGTGTTCTAAGTAACGTTAGTGAAATTCTGCGCGCGGCTGGTTTGTCAGCTTCGCACGTAGTGAAAGCGACAGTTTACATGAAGGACCTGAAAAAATTTTCTGTGATGAATGAAGTGTACGCTGATTTTTTTGAAAAAGATTCACCGGCGCGCGAAACCATTGAAGTAAAAAGTCTTCCGAAAGGCGCGAACTTGGAGATCTCTGTCATCGCGGAAGCAGACTAGCAAAAATTATTTTCAGTGATTAAAATCGTTTTTCCGAAAACATTTTGCTGATCTCTGTCACTCTTCAGACTTTATAATTTAATAGTTTTATGGATTAAATAACGTTTGTATGAGAACATTGAACAAGGAGTTGCAGGCTGCTATCACGCCTAAGATCGCCATCGATCTGCTGATTGAAGGAAACAAACGCTTTGTAAATAATTTAAAGTTTAACCGTAATCTTTTGCAGCAGGTAAACGAAACATCTGCGGGTCAGTTTCCATTTGCTGTTATTCTGAGTTGCATTGATTCAAGAACTTCAGCTGAACTTATTTTTGACCAGGGACTCGGAGATATTTTCAGCATACGCATAGCGGGAAATATTATTAATGACGATATCCTGGGAAGTATGGAGTTCGCCTGCAAGTTGGCCGGATCAAAAGTTATTGTTGTACTTGGACACAGTAAATGCGGAGCGATCAGCGGCGCGTGTGACCAGGTTGAAATGGGACACCTTACAGGATTGCTTTCTAAAATAAAACCCGCGGTGGAAGGAGAGAAAACTGTGAGCACCAACCGTACCTCGCGAAACGGAGAATTTGTTGAGAAAGTGGCCGCGCTGAATGTGAAGAAAACGTGGGGATCAATTATGGAACGGAGTCCTATTCTGAAAGAAATGATTGATGCCGGAAAAATTGGAATAGCCGGAGCTATGTACGACGTCACGACAGGTTCGGTGGAATTTTATAAAGACACAATGATAGTGAAGTGATTTATTTCATTGGCACTTCTATCAACAGCAGTTCTGAATTCTCATCAGCTTTTATCTTAAATGAATCCGCTTCCGTGATCTCCATCGCGTCTCTGCGTTGTAAAATTTCACCGTCAATTTCCGCTTTGCCTTCAACAAGCATTATATAAACTCCATCGTCTTTTTTCTTCAGCATATATTCTGCTTCTTTGCCTTTGTCCATGCTGATCATATGGAACCACGCGTCCTGATAGATCCAGCTGCCTTCTTTTGTTGATTGGTCAGGTGAGATTAATTGCTGGAATTTATTTTTCCTGTTTTCAATGTCAAGTTTTATCTGATCATAACGCGGTGTAACATTTCTTTTATTTGGAAATATCCAGATCTGAAAAATTTTGCAGGGTTCTGTTTTGGAATGATTGAATTCCGAATGCTGGATACCGCTGCCCGCGCTCATAACCTGGATTTCTCCGGCTCGTATAACACCGTGATTTCCCATGCTGTCCTTGTGCTCAAGCGCGCCGCTCAATGGAATTGTAACAATTTCCATATTGTCATGTGGATGCAACCCGAAACCCTGACCCGCGCCAATGGTATCATCGTTCAGTACACGCAGCATTCCGAAATGTACCCGCTCAGGATCGTGATAAGAGGCGAATGAAAAAGAATGCCACGCGTTTAACCAACCGTGGTCTGCGTGCCCGCGTGATTCTGCTTTGATTATGTTTTTTTTCATTTGAAAAAACTTTATGGTTTCAATACAAAAAATATTCCTGTTTTAACTTCGTTGAATTTAATGCCTTATCAGATGATTTCAATTCATCTTTTCAAGCAGGTTAAATACATTTTTATTTCCCGGTTCAGTATATATTTCCATTCTTCTTACAAGCAGAGAGTCCTTGCCGGTGTTCCAGATAAAAACTTTGATGGTGGGATCTGAAAACTTTTCAATCACTTCATTCATTTCAATAGCATAGTGCACTCTGATCCATTTTTTTTCTTCATCAGCAAAATCCTGGATTTTCTGCGCTTTCCAGAAAAGAATTTTTTCTTTTTCACTGACTTCCATGACCAGGAAGGCAGGCGTTATTTTTTTCGGGTATAGAATATCCACGTTTGCATAGATCCAGTCTGACCGGTCCTTAATAATGTCGCGGACTTTCCCGTACCATAAGAATTCATATTCTTGTCCCTTTCTAAATCCGAACACATTATTTCCGTTGTTGTTTGTGCTGTCACCGAAAACATTCTTTGCGGAATAATTCCAACCCGGTTCGTAGTTGTTCGTATCGCAGTAAGTGACTGTAGAGAACCTCTCATCCTTTTTGTAATTCTTATTCTCTTTTTTCGAAAAACAAAAATAATTGAATGCATTGCCAAAATCGCTAAATATTATCTCCGGGTATTTATCGCGTATAATACCTTTATACTGATGATAGGGATTGGCAATAATGAAATAATCCGTTTTTACAGAATCAGTTATTCGTTTAAAAAACCTGATGTCCAGCATTTCCTTTCTTGGTAAGGCTTTAATAATGCGCCCATACTTTTTCTCATAATAATACCTGAAGTAAGTTTCCGCATTCAGATAGACTGATATATTTTCAGCTCCCAGACTGTCCTGAAGCCGGATTGTATTTTTTA
>CBIHPU010000462.1:0-3656 GCA_966211935.1 uncultured bacterium
AAATTATCATCACGATCAAATCCGACTGTTGTTTTTTTAAACTCCCAAAGCAATCCGGCATTCGCTTCACCGTAAGAAAATTTATTGAATTCAGTTGTTTCGAATGAAGGAATAGTAGGATCGAATGTTTCGCCGTTATATTGATTACCAAAAGTAAGCGCGGTATAATTAGCTGACCGTTGTCCAAATCCACCACCGATTGCAACACAGAATTTATTCTGGTCATTCAGATTTACAATTCCGGTAACTGTTCCCATGGCCTGATTCAACGCGTATGCGGAAGCGCCTGCCTGGTCATTGAACACACTAACACCCCAGCCAATGTATCCTTTTTTATCTTTCTTTTCTCCTATCACACCGTCAACGCTTGCTGCCATAGTTTTATACGGCTGTCCCATTGCATTCCATTGGCTCCGGTAATTAAGCGACGCACGAAAGTAACCGTCGAAAACTCCCGCGTTAGCAGGATTAAGAAATAAAGGTGCTTCTGTTAATTGTGCAAAATGTATGTCTTGCGCTTTTACAAAAGAGAATGGCGCAAAAAGCGAAGTAATTAATAACGCGGTGAAGATATTTTTTCTGCTTACCCTTCCCTTCTGAAATCTGTCTGTTTTCATAATAAATACCTGTTGTTGAAATAATGTTTACCTGATTAATGTAATGTTACCTGATCTCTCTACCGGTTTTCCTTCTACCGTAGCTTTTAAACGATACGCGTAAACTCCAACTGAAGCGTCAGTACCCTGAAACTTTCCGTCCCACCCTTTTGTTTTATCGTTTGTAGCAAAAACTTTTTGTCCCCACCGATTGAAAACTTCAAATTCAAGTTTGCTCACATTTAATGTACCGTATGGATACAGAAAATCATTCAGTCCGTCTCCATTTGGAGTAAACGCTAATGGAACAATAACTTCACCGGTCAACTCATATGGTTCTTTTAATCTGAAATATGCCGTAACAGTTTCAGTAGTATCAAATGTATAATTCACTAATGTATCCTGGGTGTTATCGTTTCCTGGAATTGGTCCGATCGCAAACTCCCAATGATCAAAAACGTAATTAGCCGCAGGGATTGCATTGAAGCCCATATAAACAGGCCCGTAATAATTTGCCGTCCACGGATAATTGGCCGGTATAATTGAATTCACCTGAACGTAACCCGAACCAGGAGGCTGGACGTCTACCACCAGCGGAAAACGTTCAACGTTATAACAACCCTGAATTGCACTGTCAATATAGGTGCAGCGCATGGTGATCATGCTATCGAGAAAATCTACGCGATCCTGCCACTGAACCATCGTTCCACCCCATTTTGCAATGTGCGCGGGCATTTCCGGTGTAAGAAAGCTGAGGAAGTAATTGAAATGATCAAGAATACTGTCGCACTGAAGGGCAGTGTTTATAAGATCTGCGTAACGGTTTATATACTGTGACTTTACAGTATCATTCTCGTTCATGAGCTTTTCCAGAATTGCGGGGTGTCCCTGGTTGGCACCCGAAGACGGAGGAAACGTAGAGGCGTAATCGCATGGATCAAGATTCCAGCTGGTTGTTGGCAAACCTGAAAAGTTCTCACCGAGATTATAAACGTTATCCATATCCCACATCCAGTATCTCCACTTCTTTTTATCGCCGTTTGGATTTCTTCCTCTCCACCAGGCGGAGTTCCAGTTAATAAAATCAGAATTCATCAGGTAACTGTTGTAAACCATGTAATCAATAAGGCTCTTTATACTTAGCTTGCTGTTTACATAATTGTAGTTGGCAACATTACCCATGTTGTTGTTCATCACAAAATTGTAGATATTAACCCATCCCGTATCACTTCCATCTTCAATGTTTAAAGATCCCCAGTATTTCAGGTTGTCAACATCATCTTCTTCCTGGTCATAATAATAATCCGTGTAATCAGTGTCAAACTTTTCTCTCCACTCGTAAATGCCCCAATATTGTCCATTAACGAAAAGAATGCAAGGCTCGTATCGCCTTCCATCCAATTCAAGGTTTTTACGGAACGCGTATGACTGCACAAACGCGTCACGCATGTGACAACTCGGATCACTGTCACCTGGATAATTATCAGAAGCACCGGCTTTCAAAATTATTTTATCAAAACGGTCTCTTGTAGAAACGCCCAGTTTTGGATTGGTAAAGAACTGACTGAGGTTGCTGTAATTATATCCATATTCATCGTCAGCAATGAAATCTATTCCGCGCTGATCAAATGCCCACGAATCATTTCCGTGTTTATCAGCCGATCCGTAAGCTTCATAAATGAATGTCTTGTTCTCGTCAAAGTATTCAAGATTAGGAAGAGGGACAGTGCTGCTGCTACCATTCAGTAGCGTCAGAATCTGATCTCCGCATATTGAAACAACAGGAAACGAGTACGGCTGATTAATGAAATAAGTATTCGTTTCAATAAAACTTGGCAAAACCTGCGGATTGGAACTGAATACTTTTGCTCGCACAACGGTAGTGACAGTTACAGTTAAAGGACCAGTGTACAAGGTGGAAGCAGTTGTTGGTTCAGTACCATCCAATGTGTACCGAATGGTAGAATTAATTTCAGTGGTTGATATAGAAACGTTCTGCGAGCTGGTATAAAATCCGGCCTGAATGTTCAGCGTTGGAGGTGCCGCGTAAGACACACCTGAAATACCATTTGTTGCATTTGCAGTTGGCGCACTGAGAACTTTCCATGTGGCGGCACCATCAGGAATCCTTGCCCAGCTATGATCTTTCTGGTGTCTTCTCAGATTTACAGAATCAATTACACCACCAGTGACATTCGAAAGAATTATCTGTTCAGGTTTGCACTGTGTAAGTTTAAAATTTGTATGATAATTCGGTGTGATCAATGTGTCTTTGCCTGAACACCAGATACGAAGAAATCCATTTGGAGGAATTGACGTACCTGAAGGAATCTGCCAGGTCATTGGAAAATTTATATCCTGACTAAGAAAGAATCCCCCGATATTTTGAGCTGTTGATGTAGTATTATATAACTCAACCCAGTCTGGAGTTCCACCGAAATTATCAGTGGTCGATTTATTCGCGCACGAATATTCGTTGATCACTATCTGCGCTGCCCCCGCCATTACCATTGAACTCAGTACAGCAGTAAGTAAAAATTTTTTCATCAGTTTTGTATTAATTAAGGGTGTCTAACATGTAAGGGCGGACATGTTAGCAATTTTTAAGTTTTTAACCTAAACAAACTTAGCAAAATAGATTCTAAAAATCAAACCGTTAAATAGGTTTTTAAAGAGTTGAAATGTGAGGAAAACTCTTTGGGTTTTGGTACCCGCTTATTCAGTAAATTTGCACTTTAACAGGCTATGAGCGAAATAATCAAGCACGAGTGCGGAATAGCGATGATAAGGCTGCGTAAACCCCTGCAGTATTATCGCGATAAATACGGATCAGCCAGGTACGGACTTCATAAGCTTTACCTCCTGATGGAGAAGATGATAAACCGCGGCCAGGACGGAGCGGGCGTTGCGGTTGTTAAACTTGATACGGCTCCGGGCCAGCAATACATCTTCAGGGAACGCTCCATCGCATCCAAAGCGACGCAGGATATTTTCTGGAAAATAAATCAGCATTTCAGAGACGCGCAAAAACAGGAACCAAATAACTATCCCAGCGTGGAT
>CBIHPU010000463.1:0-3656 GCA_966211935.1 uncultured bacterium
ATATCAGCGCCAGGCTTTGAAGGATCCGGTTTTCGCAGAAAAACGTTACCTGCATCCACAAACAACGCTCCATTCAGAATTTTATAAATAAGGAACCTGTATTCGATGTTCGCCTCCAATTGATTATCACCTATTTTATCAATGACAATTGAAGTGGTGGGAGGTGCAAAACCACCAGGACCAAGCGTCCTTGCTTTCCACGCGCGCACCGAGTTGGGACCACCCGCAAAAAATCCTTTTTCATAAGGAAGCACGGTCATGTTCAGATAAGGATATCCAACACCGCCATATACACGAAACACTACTCTGCTTGTTCTTGTTATAATGCGATAGTACCGGAAATCACCTTCAAAACGAATGAACTGAGAAAAAGGTGTTCCCGCTATTCTGTAGCTTCCATTTGAATCAGGTTCAGCTTTCAGTACGTAATGAAAAAGCGGACGGATAACATTTCCGGCAGATTCAAAAGACGCTTTGAAGTAAAAAAGATTTTTGGCTTTTGGTCTGTTCTGATTATTGAAAAAATACGTAACGCGGGCAACATTGGTGATGTGATTTCTGAAAGAATTTCTAAGAAAGAAATCGTTGGACGCGTTAAGCGCGGCCTGAAAAGCGGCGGAAGTTGAGGTTACGTTGATAACGTTCGCTTCAAAAGGAACGACAGAAAAACGGTTGTAATCACCAAGACGCCATTCATATCCGTAAGAAAAATTTATGATTGTTCTGCCAAATTCAGGTCGTTTCTGGTAATTACCTGAACTTGTCAATACTGTTTTAGGTGCAGCGGCGGGTTTAAATGTGATATGATTCAGGGGCCAAGGAAAAAATGCGCGCGGAAAATATAAATTGAATTCAGGACCGATCTGCACTGTGTTGAAAAAACGATCAGCCTGTGTTGGATCAAAAGAAGACTGTTGCGCGCCGAATGATTTCTGAGCGGTCAATCCACCCCTGAGTCGCATCTCAAGAAGTTCAGCACCCCTGAAAGTATTCCTGTTCAGAAAGATCAAACTGCCTGCAATTCCAACGTTACCCGCTGTATTTGTTCCTTCAAGTTCGGCGGTTGTTGCAATACGCATCACAGGACTCATTTGAATTACCATAGTCAGTCTGTCTGTTGTTCCAGGTACCGGATTAAATATAATGTTGATGTTCTTGAAAGCTCGTAATTCCGAGAGACGTCTGTACGTTTCTTCAGCTGTCTGGTAATTGTACAAAGAACCGGGTGTAACAGTGATCAGGTGTGCAAGCATCTTCGCCCTGAACTGCATCTTATCATTATATAAAAAATGAATTTTGCTTGCTCCCGAAATATAAACGGTAGTATCATTATAATCAGTTTTTTTAAATGGATTATAATCGGTGATCGCGTAAATCTTGTCAATGTAATAACGGATATGATTACGGTATAACACTGTATCTTTTCCGTCAATCTCAGTTTTATAACCAAAGTTTTTTATTCCTATCGTAATGTCCAGCTTATGCTGATTAAGATTGGTATCAACAAGAAAATAAATAAAATCCTGGGCGAATTCGTAATAGCCGTTGTTTATCTGCTGCTTGTAAATTCGTTCGCGCTCTGCAATAAGATTATCTCCAACGTAACGCGCTCCGCTTTTAACTTTGCAGGCCGCGGTATCGGCAAGAACAAATCCCGCAAGTACAGAATCTTCAATCTCATAACTGACATTCCTGATATGATACGGAGTTCCAGCCTTGATAATGTAGTAAACTTCAGCTTTTTTCTTTTCCTTCTTCTTTCCTTTCAGAGGTTCTATCACTACAGAATCACGGACCTGTGCATTAAAAAAACCGTTATTCATGTAAAATTTTCTGATCTGCTGAGCCGAACCTCTCGACAAAAAAGTATCGAGCACTACTGCAGCCTCGCCAATTTCCTGAATCCTTTCCCCGAACGTTGGATCATCATAATTTTTCAGCTTAGGCTTAATCGTTCGTTTTGGAGGACGTGGACTCTGCCCTTTTTTCGTAAGCTTGCGGTTTTTTGCTTTTTGCTTTGCTTCACGCTTCTCATTTCTCCTTGCGGCGCGTTTTTCTCTCCGGTCATTGATTCGTTTATAGCGTATGTTCCGCTTTTCCTTTTTTGCTTTCTGCTTTTCTGTATTGATGGTATTATAAAGCCAGGTTCGAAAATAAAAAATACGAAACATCCTGCGGTTTGGCTTCTGCCTGATATAGGCCTCAACTTCTTCCTTCTCAAGACCGCTTTCTTTATCTATGATTATATTTTTTTCAAGGAGGTATTCACCCTCCTTTAGTTTTTTGGTGGGATTACAGGCAGAAATCAGCGCTGCCAGTAAGAAAAAGAAAGATACTTTTGCAAAGAGACTAGCCCTATTTGGAGGGAGGTTTAACACAAGTAACAAAAATAGTCTTTTTGCAAAATGCTGAGCAAAAACAAAGCCAAATATATTCAGAGTCTTCACCTGAAAAAGAATCGGGAAAGCGGTAATCTGTTCCTTGCGGAAGGAAAAAAAATTGTAAGGGAATTGCTGGGAAGCGACTGGAAGGTCGTCGAGATCTTTGCAAGTGCCGACTTTATTGATCAACATTTACAATTGCTGAGAAAAAAACAGATTTCTTTTACGGAAGTCAGCCCAGAGGAACTCAAAAAAATTTCTACGTTAAAACAGCCCGACGACGCGCTGGCTGTTTGCGCGATGAAGGATGCCAATATTCAATTTTCGACAATTATAGATACACTAAGCGTCTATCTCGATGGGATCAGGGACCCGGGAAATTTAGGTACCATTATACGTGTTTGTGACTGGTTCGGAATTAAAAATATTTTTTGTTCCCCGGACACAGCAGAACTTTACAATCCCAAAACAATCCAGTCAACGATGGGCTCTTTTCTTCGCGTTAATGTAAATTATATTGCGTTACAGGAAGTGTTGAAGCAGGCTGATCTGAGCAAAATGAAATTACCGGTTTACGGCGCCTACATGCAGGGTGAGAATCTTTTCAATTTAAAAGAATTTCAACCGGGAATACTGGTGATCGGCAATGAAGCAAATGGTATTTCTGATTTGAACCAAAATGAGATCAACAGGAGAATAAGCATACCTTCATTTGGAACTAATGGCGCCGAATCGTTGAACGCTGCAATAGCGGGCGCCATTATCATAGGAGAATACAGAAGAATTAACGGCTGATCAGAAATTCACTTTCAGTGTGATCTCTTTACCTGCGCGCGAAACTTTTACCTGCGTCTCCATTCCTTTTTCAAATTTTCCGAGGGCAGACATATAATCCTGCATCGAATTCACAACCACGTCTCCTAGCTGAATGATGATATCATCTTTCTTTACTCCCGCCATTGCAGCCGGTTTACCTTCCGTTACTCCGTCAACGTGAACACCTTTTCCTTCAAACGCGTAATCCGGCATTATTCCCATCGTCACTTTAAAACGGGTAGATTTTGTTTCCGTACTTTTCGTTTTAGTAAATGTGAGAGGTGGCATTTTCTCCGTCTTTTCAATTACACTTATCACAAGTTCCAGCACTTTTTTTTCCCCCTTGTAATTAAGTTTATCCCAATCATCAGTTGGCTTGTGATAATCTTTGTGCTGTCCGGTAAAGAAAAACAAAACCGGAGTGTCGCGAAGGTAAAATGAAGTGTGATCACTCGGGGC
>CBIHPU010000464.1:0-3649 GCA_966211935.1 uncultured bacterium
CATTCGGTAATAGAAAAATAAAATCATTACGGTCCACAGGAATCAACGTTCCCTTCAGTTCTTTTTTATCAAGGTCCCAGAATTTTATTGTCGCGTCTTCTGAACCTGTCACAATTGTTTTGTTATCCGCCAGAACATCTGCGGAAAGAATTTTTCCCTCGTGTCCCGTAAAAGTATGGATATGGGTCAATAGGTCCGTACTGTCGATTCCGTAAACTGCAAGCTCATTTGTGCTTGTGCCAACAAAACAAAAACCGTTTTTAATGTTTATGAAATCCGGTATTCCTGAAGCAGGTATATCTAATTCGTAGCTTGTGTTCTTAACGATGTTCAGAATTTTAATTCTGCCATAATTGGTCAGAACCACTAAATTTTTTCCGTTGAATGACGCCAGACCACTTACGCGCCCTATTTTTACGGAAGCTCTGTAGATCTTTCTCTTTTTTACCTTCCAGATTTCTATTTCCTGTTCAGCAGGACTAATCAACTGAAAACCTTCCGTTCTCGCTGCGGCAAACAATGTATCATTGATCACTGTAAGCGCGCTTATCCCGCCAACCGTTGATCGTATTTTGTATTTCCTTTTTGTTGATTTGTTACAGGCGATGATCTTACGTCTTAACCTGTTGCGTTTGATGTCGGCATGATATACTTCCAGGTTTCCGTTTGTAGCGTAATAATAATTTCTGACCAGCGGTTCCGCATATGAATTGAAAATATTTTCCAATAATGAATTTGAAAATTGCCTCGGCGCAAACAAATGGAACTTCCTGGTTTTTTTATTCCTGGAAAAATCGCTCTTTAAGCTGTACATTGAATTATCGAGCGTAGCCACAAGTAAAGTAGTATCGCGGTTCCCCTTTTCATTTGTGATTGATAGCACAGGATCATTTGAAACTTCATATATGCCTAATTGCTGGTTAAGCGCCTGCAGGTCCAGCGATTTTATTTCGCCCAATTCATTACCGAAAAATAATTTGTTCTTACCCGGCAAATAAGAAACCGCCGTTATTCTGAACGAATGTGCATGCAACCTGCGTTTTAATTCAAACGTTGTTGCGTCCCACTCAATTATCGAACGGTCGTTTCCTGTAGAATACAATAGTTTGCCATCCGAACTTAAAACAAGATCACGCACCGCCGACCTGTGTTGCTTAAGTGTATTTACAAGTTTCAAACTGTTCTTGTCATAGACGTAGATCAGTCCGTCCATTGCGGAAGCGAAAAGAAAGTTGTTCTGCGGATGATGCGAAATAGAAGTATAGCCTTTATCGAAATATTGTGTGGTATGTGATTTTAAAATTTTTTCATTTTCGGTGATCTGCAGCAACGGACCCTTAATTGTGTATTTTCTGTTATGCTGCATTGAAATTGGCATAGCCTCCGCTCCTTCAATATTCTGAAGGTTGGCCACATTAAGAAATTTCTTTTCTTTTCTGGAAGAATTCAGGTACAGAACACTGTCGTTTACAAAAGACAGAACAAAAACAGAATCTGTCCATTGCATACGCTTCAACTGCATTCCTGTTTTCAGATCCCAGAAAACAAGTTGCCTGTCTGAGCCCCAGGTTGCAAGCGTTTTACCTGAAGGACTCACCGCGATCCTGCAGATATCTCCAAAGTGTCCTTGCTGAACTGCAGGTTGAATGTCCTGTGAACGCAAGTAATTTCCGCAGAAAAAAATCAAAACAGTAATTAAAAATGCGATTGTCTTTTTCATCATGGAATTTTAAAATAAACCGGGAGGCGTTGATTGACATCCAGGTCGTCGACTAAAAATTCTCCTTGTGTCTCTTCGTAATAATAAGCGGTAATATGTCCGCGCACAAGATTATTGGTATACCACGGATTTGGTCTTGTTGCCTTACAGGTCACAACATAGCGTTCTCCTATTCCTGCCAGCAATTCATACGTGTGATACAAAACAGTACGCGAAGTATTGTATGGAAATGTATTGCTGTAATTTGTTCCCGCGTTATCAGAGATAAATCCTCCTGTTTCATGCGCCAGCCTGTAGAAATCGTAATTGGCTATGCCCTGCATAACCATGTTGACTGCTATGTTGTTCTGCTGGCACTTTAATATTAAAGCAGGAACAGTAATATTACTTAGTCCGTCATCGGGATTTCCAACCATTACAGTTATTGATCTGTTTGCTGAAAGATTATTTGTTACCAATTCATCCACGGCTTTATCTATCGCGTCATAAAGTGATGATTCTGTTGCGTCATTTATGTGCATGTAATTTTCAGAGAGAAATTGCATCATCTCTTCATTGGTATGATTGAAAAGTGATCCGCTGCTGTTTTTGAAAAATTTTACGGGACCTTCTCCTGAATATTCATCGCGCGCAAAAAATCCTATTCCGAAATACTGTTCAGGCGTTGACTTACCGACTACTTTTTGCAAACGGTTAACTGCATCAATAAAACCTCCGTCATCAACAAAAGCCCAATCATTAGTAGCGTCAATAAGTATTATTGTCTGGAAGGATTTCTGATCATTTATAACGGTTCTTTGTACAGAAAGAGGAGTGAAGATAACAGAGCCGGTCAATGTATCGGGACGAAACATCTGGTCGGGAAAAATGTCCGTGATCTTTCCGTTTTTCATTCCTGCCACTTCAAGTTCAAATGTTGTTGAATTACCGGACACAGATATTACATTCTGCTCGGTAACCGCAACCGCATCCAGCCAGTATTCGCGGTCAACAATTTCTGAAGTTTCGGGTGGACTGATCTTTTTGCAGGAGATCATCGTCAGGATTATTATAACCAGATATTTTTTCATTCCCGGAATAAATAATGATTTTTTTTGACCTTGCTGTAACCCAGGTAAACATTAAAATTAAACTCAACTAAGGAATTTTTAATGGTCAGGTCTTTTTTTCCACTGTCTATCCTGTGTTTATACACAAAATACCATTCAATGGCTTTCCACTTTTTTCCTAGGCCGAAATTTAAATTTGTCCAGATCTTATCGTTGTAAAAAACACCATACATATAATACAGATGGTCCTTATCGTAGTTGATGTCGTCTATCCGTTCAGTAACAACAGTATAATATCCTGCTTCAGCGCCCCATATTGCAAAATAGGAGTTGTTTTTACGTTTCAGATCCGCTGAAAACAAAACAGGAAATGTAGTGTTCAGTGAATGCATTGTAAAAACCTGTTTATAACGGGCAATATCAGTATCGTAATCGAATTCCTGGAATTTTAAAGTGCTGTATTGATAAGTTGTTTGCGCACCGATGCGAACAGCAAACCATTTGTAATCCAGTTTAAGTAAATAGCCAATACCTATTCCTGTCCTGAAATGGTACTTGGTATTAATAGGAGAGAAAGCGAATTTTTTTTCTTTTTCTTCGGGAGCCGTTACAAAATAAATTCTAGTCAGGTTATCCGGGCTATAATAATTGTTTTCGTAACGGATAAAACTCATTACAGGCGAATGAATATTGATAGCGCTGCTCAGTCGCTGCGAGAACATATTCAGCGATATTATAATGCCGGTTAATATGAGAAGTAAGCGTTGCATTATTCAAATGTATAACCCAAATTAAAGATCAGGCCCGAATTAGCATAAACTGCAGGATATTTTTTTCTGAAAACTCCTTTGTTCAACGACATATGCAAATAAAATCCACG
>CBIHPU010000465.1:0-3647 GCA_966211935.1 uncultured bacterium
AACTTTTGGGTTAGGCTGAGTAGTTACAAATTCAACACGGCTGCCCTCAGCTTCAGGAATAATAAGCGTTTTCGCTGACACCATTTCCGGAACAAAACGCTTCGCGAAATAACTCTTTGATTCTCCATCAAAATATACCATTGAAACTGTTTGCTGCGGATAATATTTTTCAATGAGAATAACATCTTCGTCAAAATGATTCACAAGATCGAAATTGTACAAGCGGTAATGACCGGAAGAACTAACTGTCAATATCCTGTCATCACCAATAAACTTACCGAGGAAGGTTCCCCTGCCCTCTTTATTTAAACGATGCACAGTATCATCAAACCAGATCTCTTCTGCGCCAACGGTAGCTTTTCCTTTTTGCTTAAGCGTTACTTTCTTTACCGTGTATTTTGTAATAATGTTTCCAACCGAACTCCGACTCTTGATCGGCATGGTCGCAAAATCAACATCCAGCTCCAGTTTTCTTAAACCGGAAACCTGACGCAAATGCACAATTACTTTTTCCGCTTCTCCATTAGGATTTACAGTGAACCAATATACATCCGAGTTCGGCGTACCTTTCGTCAGATCATATTCTTTATCCCGGGTAATACCTGTAACGTTGAATCGCTTCATAAACGTAATTCCTTTCGGCCCATCACGATAGATCATGTTATAAACTGTTTTATCGTCATTACGTTTAAAAAGGGCTATATGAAGAATGCCTTTACCAATAAAAGCTTTATCCGTCACTTTTACTACTTTCATTTTCCCTTCTTTGGTAAAAGCAATTATCTCATCAAGATCAGAACACTCGCAAACAAATTCATCTTTCTTTAATCCAGTACCAACAAATCCCTCTTCGCGGTTAACGTAAAGCTTTTCGTTGTTCATGATCACCTGCTTCGCCTCAATGGTTTCCAGCGTTTTAATCTCTGTCTTACGCTCCTTGCCTTCTCCGTATTTCTTCTTCAGACTTTTGAAGAATTCAATTGCATACTCTGTAAGATTACCCAGATGATGTTTTACCTGAGCAATCTTTTCATCCAGCTCTTTCATATGCGCTTCTGCCTTCATTGTATCGAAACGCGTAATACGGATCATTGGTATCTGCGTTAACTTATGCAGGTCATCATCATTAATTGCGCGCAACAGTTTTTTCTTGTGCGGAGCAAAACGTCCATACAAATATTGATATAAAGTTTCCTTATCTCCGTACTTTTTGAAATCGATATACATCTCTTCGCGGATGAATATTTTTTCCAGCGATGCGAAATGCCATTTCTCTTCCAGCTCATGCTTTTCAATTTCCAGCTCGCGCTTCAATAATTCCACCGTTTGATGCGTTGAGACTTTTAATATCTCGCTTACACCAATAAATCGCGGTTTGTCCCTGTCAATGATGCAGGCATTCGGTGAAATGCTCATCTCGCAATTTGTAAATGCATACAGCGCGTCAATTGTTTTGTCAGTAGAAATTCCAGGCTGAAGATGAATCAGTATCTCCACATTCTCAGCCGTATTATCCTCTACCTTCTTTACCTTGATCTTTCCTTTGTCATTGGCAGCAAGAATGGAATCGATAAGCGAACCCGTTGTTGTACCGAATGGAATTTCGGTAATGACAAGTGTTTTGGCATTAAGTTCTTTTATTCTTGCACGGATCTTGATCTTTCCTCCACGCAATCCATCTTTGTAATCTTCACAATCAGCAATACCACCTGTTGGGAAATCCGGATAGATGTGCGCTTTGCGACCACGAAGTATCTGGATGCTCGCATCGATCAGTTCATTAAAATTGTGCGGCAGGATTTTACAGGCAAGGCCTACTGCAATACCTTCAACTCCCTGGGCCAGCAACAAAGGAAATTTCACCGGTAAAGAAACCGGCTCCTTATTTCTTCCGTCATAACTAAGTGACCACTCAGTTGTTTTTGGATTGAACAATACCTCAAGACCGAATTTTGAAAGACGCGCTTCAATATAACGCGGAGCGGCAGCCGAGTCGCCGGTTAAAATGTTTCCCCAGTTTCCCTGGCAATCGATAATAATATCTTTCTGGCCTATCTGCACCAACGCGTCGCCAATACTTGCATCACCGTGCGGGTGATACTTCATTGTATTACCGATAACGTTTGCAACTTTGTTGTAACGCCCGTCTTCCATTTCCCACATGCTGTGCAGGATCCTTCGCTGAACGGGTTTTAATCCATCTGTAATAGCGGGTACCGCACGCTCCAGGATAACGTAAGACGCGTAATCAATAAACCAGTTTTTAAACATTCCGGAAACATGAGTGATCGCCCCAACATCATTGTGGTTATCATTTCCTCCTCCGTTGTTATGAAATAAATTTGAATCTTCCATTTTTCTAATCATACGACTGCTTTAACACAGTCAATTATTGATTTATTCGGTTTGTAATTTCAATTAGCTGAAGCCAGAATTTCTTCATCATCCTTCTCCACTCTCAGGTTTTCAATAATGAATTCCTGCCTGTCCTGCGTGTTTTTGCCCATATAGTAATTCAGCAATTCCTGAATTGACGCGCGCTGATCCAGCAATACCGGTTCAAGACGAATATCTTTGCCAATGAAATGCTTGAATTCATCAGGAGAGATTTCTCCTAATCCTTTGAATCGCGTGATCTCTGGTTTAGGACCAAGCTTTGCAATTGCAGCTCTTCTTTCATCATCGCTGTAACAATAAATAGTTTCCTTTTTATTACGCACTCGGAACAACGGAGTCTGTAAAATATAAACGTGTCCGTTTTTCACAAGATCAGGAAAGAATTGCAAAAAGAAAGTCAGCAACAACAAACGTATGTGCATTCCGTCAACGTCCGCGTCGGTTGCAATTACAATATTATTGTAGCGAAGATCATCCAGTCCCTCCTCAATATTCAATGCTGACTGAAGCAGGTTGAACTCTTCATTCTCATACACAACTTTTTTTCCAAGTGCGAAACAGTTCAGTGGCTTACCTTTCAGACTGAAAACTGCCTGCGTATTTACATCCCGCGTTTTAGTTATAGATCCACTTGCTGAATCACCTTCGCAAATGAATAAGGTCGTTTCCAGTCTGCGCGGATTTTTGTTGTCATCCAGATGCACACGGCAATCGCGAAGTTTTCTATTATGCAATGAAGCTTTCTTTGCTCTTTCTCTTGCAAGTTTTTGAATCCCTGCCAGATCTTTTCGTTCTCTTTCGTTAGTCTGAATTTTCTGTAACAAGATCTGCGCGACATCAGGATGCTTATGCAGATAGTTATCGAAATTCTGTTTTACAAAATCACCGATAAAAGCACGGATGCTTTGTCCGCCGGGTGCAATTTCATTTGATCCGAGTTTTGTCTTGGTTTGCGATTCGAAAACAGGCTCCTGCACTTTTACTGAGATTGCAGCAACAATAGATTTTCTTATGTCAGTCGGATCAAATTCCTTCTTGAAAAATTCACGAACAGTTTTTACAATTGCCTCCCTGAACGCAGCCTGGTGTGTTCCTCCCTGCGTTGTATACTGACCGTTTACATATGAATAATATTCCTCCGAAAAATGTTCATTGGAATGTGTCATTGCAAGTTCAATATCTTCACCTTTCAAGTGGACAACCGGATAAAGTATTTCACCGGAAATATTTTTTTCCAACAGATCTTTTAA
>CBIHPU010000466.1:0-3630 GCA_966211935.1 uncultured bacterium
GTTTTCTAACTTTATTATAAACACAAAACTTAAAAACACCTTTATTTTTTCATATGCAGATAAACTTTTGTTTCCCGTCACCAACAAAATAAAAAAACCACGACTCCAAATAAAAAATAATAATGTTTTCCCATAATTTTAAATCCTGATTCCGGCTATACAGACATCATCTACCTGTTCATGATCTCCCTGCCATTCGAGGAAAACTCCTGATAATTTTAATTGTTGCTCATTTAGCGGCAATGAATGAATTGAAATAAGCGTCTCTTTCAGTTGTTTAAATTTAAACTTCTTTCCTGCCGGCCCGCCAAACTGGTCAGAAAATCCATCGGTTGTCATAAACAACATGTCACCTGCCAGCAATTCAATTTTCTGCAAAGTGAATGGTTGGATTTCTCCGGCAGAAATTGCGACAGGAAAACGATCAGCCTTTATGATCCTCAGTTCTCCGTTGCGAACAAGATAAAGCGAATTGTGCGCGCCCGCGAAGTGGAGATATTTCTTTTTATTATCATCATCAAAAACACAGAGTGAAATATCCATCCCATCTTTGGCTTTGTTGCTTTCTGCTGACTGACGAAGAGAACGAATAATTTCAGAACGCATGCTATTAAGAATTTCAGCCGGATCAGAAATATTTTTTTCCAACACAAACTGATTCAGCAGCGCATTGCCGATCATACTCATCATGGATCCGGGTACGCCATGGCCAGTGCAATCAGCTACCGCGAAAAAACGCCTGTTATCTTTTTCAGCTACCCAGTAAAAATCTCCGCTGACGATATCTCTTGGTTTAAAAAAGATAAACGATTCTGGAAATATTTTAGTCACCAGCTGATCATCCGGCAGAATTGCCGACTGAATTTTTTTTGCATAGTTAATGCTGTCTGTGATATCCTTGTTCTTAGCTTCAATAAGATTATATGCTTTAGCAAGTTTATCATTTGCTTTTTGCCGGATGCGTGCACGTGAAAAAAACAAAAGCAATAACAGAAGTAACAAAACACCAAGCGCTATTGAAGATATAACGATGATATTCTGTCTCGCAATTCTTTCGTTCTGGTTTTTTAACTGAAGGTCTTTTTTTGCCGTTTCAAAACGAGTCGCCATTTCGTTAAGATGCCTGGAATTTTCAACCTGAAAAATAGAATCTTTAAGCGCGTTTGATTTTTTAATGTATAAAAGCGCATCCTTATAATTTCCGGCGTTATCATAAGTATGACTCATGTATTTATAAATCTCGAGGATCATATCCTGGTTTCCTTGTTTATTCGCCAATTCAAGAGCTGCTTCAAAATGTTTTATAGACTCGTCAAACTTACCAAGTTCTGAAAAAGCACGTGCTCTGAAATAATAGACATTGGTAAGCTCCGCCACGTTGTTTGACTTTTCAGCCAGCTGCTGCATTGTATCGAGAGTAAAAAAAGCTTTTTCAAACTCGTTCATATCGATATAGGTGTTTGATAAATTGCCGAGTACTGAAATTAGTTGAGGCACGTTCTCTCTGTTCCGGTGTATAGCTGCAGATTTCAAATATAAAGTGAGCGCGGGTTTTAAATTTCCGGTTTTACCACCAAGAGCATATTCAATGTTAGCAAGATTCATGTAGACCACCGCGAGTGAACGCTGGTCATTGATCTCTTCAAAAATCCGCGCGGCTCTCGTAAAATATTCTTTTGCCTGAACATAAAGATCCTGGTATGCGTAAGCTTCAGCGAGAGAATTATACGCGCGGCCCGAAAGTTTTTTGTTGCGGGTCTTTTCAGCAATTTCCAGAACACGGATAATATGATCCGTTGAATTTTTGTAATTGCCATGGTCAATCTCCCTCGTTACAAAAATCAAAAGTCCTACCGCCAAACAAGAGTTACATTACGATTCCTTCGCCATTCGCTCAAGGTCGTGGTAAAAATCATCGGAAGTGTCCGCAGCAATTTGTCTGAAATGAATTGCTGCTTTCAGATAATTGAAAACTTTGTCAGAATCATTCAGTGTTTTACAGTTGAGAAGAGAATCTGTAAAATGATCACCCAATACCGCAACCGGAACAAGCAATAGTATAAAAAGAATTTTCCGTAAACGGTGAAGCATTTATTTCAATAAAAATCGCTGACGCGATCAGGCTGTTTGTTTAACAACACCGAGCTCTTTTCCAACTTTAGCGAAAGCCGCTATAGCTTTGTCCAGATGTTCCTTCTCATGCGCGGCTGATAATTGAACACGAATCCTTGCCTGGCCTTTGGCAACTACGGGGTAAAAGAATCCGATTACATAAATTCCCTCTTCTAGCAGGCGGTTGGCGAAATCCTGCGAAAGCTTCGCATCGTACAACATGATCGGTACAATTGCGCTGTCTCCATCTTTAAATTCCAAACCAGCCTTTTTAATTCCCTCTTTAAAATATTTTACGTTCCACTCCAGTTTATCACGTAACGCTGTTGTTTCACTCAGCATATCGAATACGGCAATAGACGCGCCAACAATATGCGGAGCCAATGAATTTGAAAACAAATAAGGACGTGAACGCTGACGAAGCATTTCAATAATTTCTTTTTTACCGGAAGTAAATCCGCCCATTGCGCCGCCCAGCGCTTTTCCAAGCGTGCCGGTTATGATATCAACGCGACCCAACACATTCTTTGCTTCAATAGTACCGCGTCCGGTTTTGCCAATGAAACCTGTAGCATGACTCTCATCGACCATTACAAGCGCGTTATATTTTTCAGCAAGGTCGCAGATCTTATCTAAAGGAGCTACGAAACCGTCCATTGAAAAAACTCCGTCAGTAACAATTACCCTGAAACGCTGGGCCTGTGATTCTTTCAGGCGTTCTTCCAGTTCTTTCATGTCGCAGTTTTTATAGCGGTAACGCACTGCTTTGCATAAACGCACACCATCAATAATTGAGGCGTGGTTTAATTCATCAGAAATAATTGCATCTTCTTCTCCAAACAACGGTTCGAACACACCGCCATTCGCATCAAAAGCCGCGGCGTACAAAATAGTATCTTCCGTATGTAAAAACTTAGCGATCTTTTCTTCGAGTTGTTTGTGAATATCCTGTGTGCCGCAAATGAAACGAACCGACGACATGCCATATCCGCGGCTATCAAGTGTTTTATGTGCAGCCTCTATTACCTTAGGATGAGACGAAAGTCCGAGGTAGTTGTTTGCGCAGAAAATAATTACATCCTTGCCGTTGACTTTTACAACCGCTCCCTGGGGAGTTGTAATAATGCGTTCTTTTTTAAATAGTCCTGCTTCGTTAATCGCATCGAGCTCTTTCTGCAGATGATCTTTAAATGCTCCGTACATATTCAGCTTTTTATTATTGAAATTAAGATGTTGATCAGCTTTTTTTAAAGCCAATGATAACAGAAACACAGCCGCTGGAAACCATTCCGTGGGTGTTTTGATCTCCTTTAGGAACATCGATTACAAGCGTCAAACTCTGATTGCTCATTGACTTGAAATCCCAGCTGCTTACATAATCAAGTCCCTTGTTATCGAATATGGTATTTTTAGCCGCGTCCAGTACTCTGAAAGAAATTTTTCCAAGTATTTCCTGGTTACAGACGATAATCCGGTAGCTTGTATTTTCAAAAAATGACAAAGGAATTTCTGCATGAT
>CBIHPU010000467.1:0-3617 GCA_966211935.1 uncultured bacterium
AAGAAAAAAAATGTTCGGGACGGCAAAGGAGTAATGCAGGATGTGCTGGAAAATTTTGAAATAGCTTTCAGCGAAATGGGCCTCGCGCATGATGACGGAACTTTTCCAATGATGACACCAAATACAGTTTATTTTTTACCCGGATATACACCTCCTGTTTATCCTGACCATGTTGGCGGTTATTATTTTAAACGCAAAGGTGCTTTTTTATTGAAGAATGTTCATTATGGTCCGAGTGCTGATGACGTTATCGATTCGTCTTACATTAATGTGTTTTTTTCGGCAAAGCCTCCGCAGCGTCCGGTGCAGGAGATTCAGATAGGAACCTTTGGTGTTGCGCCGATTGAGCCGGAGTTTACTATTCCCGCTAATGAAATAAAAACATTCCATACACATTGGCAGGTACCTCAGGACATTTCAATTCTATCTGTAAATCCGCATATGCATTTGCTTGGAAAAAAATTTCTTGCTTATGCAATCACGCCGCAAAATGATACTATAAAATTAATCCGCATTAATCATTGGGATTTCAGGTGGCAGTATTATTATACGTTTCCTAAAATGGTTCGGATTCCGCGGGGAAGTGTTATTCATGCTTACGCTACTTATGACAACACTAAACAGAATCTCTTCAATCCTTTTTCACCGCCTCAAACTTTTTATGAGCGAAAAGGAAAAGAGAGCATGAAGACGACTGAGGAAATGTTCCAGTTTATTTTCACTTTCGTTCCGTATAGGGAGGGAGATGAGAATACGAGTTTAGGGGAGTCTGAGAGTCATTGAGTCGCGGAGTCTTGGAGCCGCAGAGTCTCAAAGTCAGTATATCGCATCAATATGTGCAGTCGCGTTAGCGACGATCAATGGGTTGCCACAAAAGAGATGAGATAGATTGTTCGGTCGCGTAGCGACTACCTGTTGTAATTTATACCGCTTACCGGTATGAAAATTTAATTTCCTTGAATTAATTAATATAAATGAAAATGTCTTATTTCTGAAGTATGATCTTTTTCGTGTCGTAATTTTTGTGTTCATCATAGACCCGAAGAATGTACAATCCATTTTCCAGATGGTATAATTCTTTTCGGTAATTCTTTCCAGTAACCTGTTCCGAAAAAACCATTGATCCTGATTCATTAAATAACTCAATGCTGTATTTATTCTCTTTCACAAAATCAACTTTTAAAGTCCCATTACTGGGATTTGGGAATATATTGTCTATAAGTTTTAAATCCTCCATATGAGGTGTAAGTGACAGAAAAACGGAATCCAAAGGAGAAATAAGTATTGGATAAAAATTAATATTAATTTTATTTTCTTTCGAGGATTTAATTACATCTTCCAATGTGTATTCAGATAAAGGTGGAAGTAACGATGGCGCATCGCCCACAAGAATAACGAGTCGTTTACTTTCAGAACGGAAAAAATCTTTTTCAAACGCGGCAAATAAACCGTCATAAACTGATTCCGGAAAATCATCACCTCCTGTTACCTTAATAGTTTTTATAAATTCTTTTGCATCGTCATAACTGTTTTCAAAATTGTAGAATGTGAACCAGTTCTTTCCGTCAACATTTTTATCACCGTAAAAAGCTATTGCTAATCTGTTATTTTTGAAACCCTTCAACGCCGAAATAATATCCGCGATTCCTCTTTTTAATTCTTTTAGGTCGTCCCACATACTTCCAGTCTTGTCAATCAATAAAAGAATATCACTGTTTTCAGCGGACCTTTCTGAAATAATCGTTTTAATTTCTTGTGTAATCCTTTTTGCATTAACTAGGACCGTGAATTTACCATCAGTTGCTTTTGCAAGTTGTATAAATTGCTTTGAGCTCGTCGAATCTATTATTGAATTATCAATCAGCGGGGGTAGTTCAACTTTTACAGCCGCCAGCGAATCATAGTAAATCAATAAAGAATCATTTTTTTCTTTAATTAATGATTGTTTCTGTTCTTCTGAAAGTTCCCTTTCACTTTCCCTGACACAATATGAAAACATGAAAAGGACGGGAATTAAGAATAAAATTGTTCTTACCATATAAGACTTTTTCATTAATCTTTAAACAGCCTAAAGGTCACCCCTCCTTTAAATAATAAGTTTAGTTAAATGATTATAAATTAAACCTGCAGAATTTTATGTGGCGGAAGAGTGGAGTAAAGAGGATTCCTTTATGATGACATTTTATTAGTCAACAAAATCTTTTTATCAACTCACTTGGAAAAGCAAAAAATTTCAATAATAAGAACAGTCGGTTCTAGACCCGTCGGTTCGACCACTTCTGTTGTTCTCCGGGAATTACTTTTTATTAACGCTTCTTTGATAAATAAAAATTTTTATTAATAAGAACAGTCGGTTCTAGACCCGTCGGTTTTTTTCCACTTTATTTTATAGCGAAATCTTCAAAGACTTCAGCATATCTAGGTAAAACCTCAAACCTCAAACCTCGAACCTCGAACGGATTTTCACTTCTCGTAAAAATGCATCTCCTTCATATATTCCCACGCCGCCTGAGGCATATAAAAGCGCACGTCTTTTTTCTCCTTCACCGCTTTACGGATGTAAGTTGACGAGATCTCAACTAATGGAGCTTCGGTAAATTTTACTTTGGGGTGATTCCTGAATTGTCCACCATCAAAACCGGGACGCGGATAAACATAAATAAAATGCTTTTCCAAAATCACCTCGTAATTTTTCCATTTTTGAAAAGTCTGTAGGTTATCCGATCCCATGATCAAAGCAAATTCCTTTTTTGGATATTTTTCCTGCAAATGGGCGAGAGTATTAACAGTGTAAGAGGGCTCTGGTAAGCCAAATTCAATGTTGCTGGCCTTCATTTTCGCAAAATCGCCAATCGCCAGCCTCACCATTTCCAGGCGGTGTCGCTCATTCAATAGCCCACTTTTTTCTTTAAGTGGATTTTGAGGACTTACCACAAACCAGATTTCCTTAAGACCGGCCTCTGCAAGGAAATAATTGGCTAATACCATATGACCAACATGAATAGGGTTAAACGACCCGAAAAAAAGCCCGGTTTGCATGCCCTAAAAGTAATAATTGAACACTGAAATCCTTGGTCTCCAAATATTCAAGGTAAAGTGCTTGAATTTTAACCACTGAAGATCTCTGATTTGAGCCTTTTTAGCCCTTGTTTCACAGACTTTCGGCTGTTCAATAAAAAAAAGGAGGAATGCGCCTTTCCAGCATTAAAAAAAACCTAAATTTGCACCCGAATTTGAAAAGCTTCTTTTATATAATGTCACGCTCCCATAATATGTCTTTTAAAAATTTACTTGCCCTTCTGGCATTAATGTTCTCGTTTGGTTTTGTAAACGCGCAAAATCCCTGCGGAGAAGAGAACAGGAAATTTGACGCAGGAGAGATGATTCTTGAGCACGTGCAGGATGCACATACCTGGCATTTGTTCGGACATACTTCTGTTCCGCTTCCGGTAATTGTTAAGACGGACAAGGGATTTGATATGTTCTCGTCCTCACAATTCATGGATGAATGCCATAAGCCTACCAAAGTTTATCATAGCGAAAAAACAGGGTATGATTATATGCTGATTCACGAAACCGTTGAGGTTGTGAATCCTGACGGAACTCCGAACGAAGAG
>CBIHPU010000468.1:0-3598 GCA_966211935.1 uncultured bacterium
ACTTGCCGGAGTCCATAAATATGTTGTTCCGCCTGTTGCGTTCAGTTGAGTAGATTGTCCCTGGCAAATGCTTACATCCGCACTGGCCCCGGCAGTTAATTGCGATACTACAAACACAGTAACAGTGTCGGTGTTAAAGCAACCATTATTTCCAACAACAACAGTGTATAAAGTGGTGCTTGCCGGCGACGCGGTTGGATTTGAAATTGAATTACTGCTCAACCCCGTTGCAGGTGTCCAGTTGTAACTTGTTCCGCCCGACGCATTCAACTGAACCGATCCGCCCGAACAAATTGTCATTGTTTGTCCAGCATCCGCATTTGGCGAAGGATTTATCTGAACTGTTGTAGTAGCAACGCAAACTGATCCGTTAGGATTAGTAACCGTTACAGTATATATTCCTGAAGCTGCAACAGTAGGATTGGAAATACCTGGATTCTGCACTGCAGCTGTAAAGGAATTTGGCCCAGACCAAGCGTAAGAAGTAGCGCCGCTTGTTCCGCAACTGAAATTCAATGCCTGCCCTTCACATAATGGACCGTTATTGGAAGCAGTTGTAGTACAGGTTACAGTTAAACAGGAAGGTGGCGCATTAAAAGTTGAAGTGTTAGTACACGCGCTGTTCGCACTGAATACTGCTGTAACCGTACAGCTTAATCCGTTAGATGGTAAAGAGCTTAATGTATAAGTCAGGGGACTTGTGAATGGCGCGTTAAAAGTTTGCGTACCTCCGCATGAACTTGAAACGGTTAATGATCCGCTTGCGGGTGGATTTGTAAAAGTAACAGAACCTGTTACATCAAATGTGTTGGTTGTTATATTACATGCTCCCGGAGTAGAAGTTACAGAACTGATTGCGCAACTCACAGTACAGGAAGGTGGAGCCGTGAAAGTTGAAGTGTTTGTACAACCCGTGTTCGCACTAAATGATGCTGTAACAGTACAATTCGCGCCATTAGAAGGCAATGAAGTTAGAGTATAGGAAAGAGGACTAGCGAATGGCGCATTAAAAGTCTGCGTTCCACCGCATGAACTTGAAACAGTCAATGAACCGCTTGACGGAGGATTAGTAAATGTTACTGTCCCGGAAACATCAAATGTGTTTGTTGTAGTGTTACATGCACCCGGAGTTGATGTTACAGATGAAATTGCACAAGGATTTACAGTACATGGAGCCGGAGCATTAATTGTCACAGAATAAGTACAGAACGGATCAGCGGAATATTGTGCAGTAATGGTACATGGGCCGCCGGTTGCGGGAATTCCTGTCACTGTGTAATTTGTTGTAGGATTAAAAGGCGCATTAAGCGTTGTTGTACCGCCGCACGATGAAGTTATAGTGAGCGTTCCGGAATTAGGAGGAGCGTAAGTACTTATTGTTCCGCTAACGTCAAATGTATTTGTAGCGGGATTACAAGCGCCAGGGGTTGCCGTCATTGCAGTGATATTACACAGAATGTTACAGTTTGTTGCGCCCGCGCCGGCACCGCCGGTATTACTCTGACTAAAAATAATATTGGTTGTTACTCCGGAAAAATTAGTGATGAGCAGCATATAATATTCTCCAACCTGCGCGTTAGGTATTGTACAGGTTTCGGCGGCAGCAGTAGAATAACTGCAATCAATTACTGCCCCGGCGTTTAGTCCGGCAGTACAGGCTCCTGTTGGAGAAGTAAAAGGTCCCCAGCAGATAAAATCAATATCCACCGAATTGCTGCTGTACATATCAATTACAATCTGTCCGGATTGACTTACCTGCAGGTAATACCACGCAGGATTTGGTTGTGTAAAAAGGCAATCGTAATCTGGTCCTAATTCTGAAGTAGTGTTTGTACTTGCAGGAAAATTATAAGTTGTTCCGGTACAGAAAGGGGCCGAATTATTGCAATCTCCCTGGCTGAAATAATAACCAAATGAAAAGCAGAAAATGAATAAAAGGTAGATTCGCTGCATGAAGTTCTATTAATATCCCGAAAATAATGAAAATAGGGTAATGCTTTTCAGCCAAATACTCAATTAATCAAAAGTTCTTACTTCGTAAGCCCTTTATTTCACCCCTTCGCTTTTTTTCTTTGATCCGCTTTTCCTTTACTGAGGGGGGGACCTTGGTTTTACGCCGTTTTTTAACAGGCTTTAAAGCGGCGGCCAGTAATGCATAAAATTTTTTGATCACCTGTTCACGGTTGGTATGCTGGGAACGCGAAGAATCATCCGTTAAAACAAGAAACCCTTCAGAATTGACGCGGTTGCCAAGTTTTTTTAAAAGTGTGTTGCGCGCGGATTCAGGCAGTATATTTGATAAAGGAATATTAAAATACAATTCAGCCTTACTTTCTGTTTTATTCACATGCTGACCACCCTTGCCACCACTTTTCGAAAACGCAAAGTGAATTTCTTTTTCAAGACCAAGAGATTTGATTTGTTCAACAGTCATAACTTCAGCAACATTTACATCAAATTTACAACCAATATGCTACCCCCCAAAGCGAAGTCCTTATTCTTTTTATTTCTCATCGTTTCATTCATAACTGCTTCCGCGCAAACACAAAAAGAAATTGCGCAAAAACATTTTCAATACCTGAACTTTCATTCTTCATTGAACAACCTTGTTTCTATTGACGACGAGGGAGTAAAAATATTTGCTACTGTCGCTAATAAAAAAGCCAATAAACCTGAGTTTACACTATACTGGCCGGAAGTAAATTATTTTGTCCGCCTTACAAAAACTCTTTCTCCGGATTCGCTGGTTAAAATCTATGAGACAAAAAAGAACAAACGCATGGGCAAATACTGGATGGATGTTTTTTCTGAACTGGAGGAAAATAAACCCGCGCGAAAAAATCTTGAGGGTTTAAAAATCGCTATAGACCCGGGACACATTGCGGGAGATTTTGAAACAGGAAAAATTGAGCAGAAATTCCTGGAGTTTCCGGCAAACGACACTACAGGGTTAAAAGAACCGGTAAGAATTACTGAAGGAATACTCACCTGGCAAACGGCAATGGTACTAAAAGCTTCGCTCGAAAAAGAGGGCGCAAAGGTGTTTGTAACAAGAAAAGAAATTAATCACACTTCATTCGGATTAAGTTATGAAGACTGGCTGATCAAAAGGAAAAAAACTGTGCTGGACAGTTTGAAAAAAATAAACAAAATAACGGCAGCGGAACACAAGAAATTCATGAATGAAAAAAAAGATAAATTTTTCTGGGATTTTTTCCGTGATCATGACCTGGCCAATCGCATTAAACAGATAAATGAGTTTAAACCCGATCTTGCGGTTGTTGTACATTATAACGTTGACGAAAAAAACAAAGACTGGCTTAAGCCTTCTGATAAAAATTACAGCATGTGTTTTATTGGTGGAGGAATGACTGCGGATAATTTTAAGAAGACAATATCAAAAATTCATTTTTTAAGGTTACTGGTATCTGATGATCTGGATAAATCAGAAAAAATTTCCGGCTTGCTGGTGAAAGAATTTGAGCAACAGCTAAAAGTTGCTGTAGCGAAGACTAGGGACGCAACATACCTGGAAGATAATTGTATTGTAATTGGTACGCCGGGCGTTTATTGCAGAAACCTTGCACTTTGCAGAGGC
>CBIHPU010000469.1:0-3582 GCA_966211935.1 uncultured bacterium
TTTCTTTCAGAATTGTCATGGAAAAAGCTTTGATTGCAACCGGCTCACTGTTGGAAGTTAGAAAATGAAAACAAAGATTAACCAGTTTACCCTGTAAACGTTTTGGAACGGCAGTGAACTGGTAAATGCGAAGTATGTTTCTGCGTACCGCGGGATGCGTTCCGTCTTTTTCCAGATAGGCTATAAGTTTGGCGTGCCATGGGCCCAGTAGCTCCGGATGTTCAATTCCCGCATAACCGACAGGCATTGCTGCACGTTGAACCAGCAAAGCATTCTTATCCATGAAACAACGCATCAATTCAGCAAAACGGGCAGGATCATCTCCCACCCATTTTACAATTTTCATTGATTGATTTTTACTATGCTCTTTGAG
Source organism: uncultured bacterium (assembly GCA_966211935.1). Lineage (GTDB taxonomy): Bacteria > Bacteroidota > Bacteroidia > B-17B0 > Aurantibacillaceae > AM-1111. The sequence continues at coordinate 374 of CBIHPU010000469.1, forward strand.
TAAAGTTAATTCAACATTCATCAATCAACTTCAATATTATGCAACACTAACTTTATCTTTCCTGAATCGCTCAGCAGGAATCAACTCCTTCCCGCCTCCGCTGTAATCATAAAATCCTTTACCGGACTTAACACCAAGGTGACCAGCAGTAACCATGTTTACCAACAGCGGACACGGTGCATATTTTGGATTACCGAATCCATCCTGAAGAACGCGCATTATGCTCAGGCAAACATCCAGTCCAATAAAATCTGCGAGCTGCAGCGGACCCATTGGATGAGCCATTCCTAATTTCATAACCGTATCAATCTCTTCAACACCCGCAACTCCTTCATACAAAGTAATGATCGCTTCGTTGATCATTGGCATAAGGATCTTGTTCGCAACAAAGCCAGGATAATCATTCACCTCAACAGGAACTTTATTCAGTTTGCGTGAAAGCTCCATTATAGTGTTCGTTACTTCGTCAGATGTAGAATATCCACGTATCACTTCTATCAGTTTCATCACAGGAACCGGATTCATAAAATGCATACCAATAACTTTATCAGCACGTTTTGTTACTGAAGCAATTTTAGTGATACTGATGGAAGAAGTGTTCGACGCAAGAATAGTATTAGCGGAACAAACACTATCCAGTTGCCTGAAAATATTCAGCTTGATCTCAACGTTCTCAGTTGCCGCTTCCACAACCAGGTCTGCATTCTTCACACCTTCTTCAACTTTTGAAAAAGTCTTTATATTTCCGAGCGTTGTCTTTTTATCCGCCTCAGTTATTGAACCTTTCGCGACCTGCCTGTCAAGGTTTTTTCCAATTGTAGCTAAAGCTTTCTCCAAAGCTTTTTCATTTATATCAATCATAGCCACAGAATACCCTGATTGTGCAAATACGTGAGCAATTCCGTTGCCCATTGTTCCTGAACCGATAACTGCAATATTCTTCATGCGTGTAATTTTAAATTTTCTGATCGCTAATGTAATATTCCGGTTTGATTCTGCAAATGAGCCGGATGCTCTGATGTTAACGGAATGAGGCTACTTATCAACCGGCAGGGAAAGTATCTCATCGTTTTCCACAACGCGCAAACTATCAGATCCATTTACCGCAAACCACTTCATGGCTGCTGCAACTTTTCCGGCCTGAACGCCGCGGTATTTTTTCAATTTTCCGACAAAAATAAAACTGAACAGTTCCATAAAAACTTTTCCAATTGACTCACCCAGCCTAAATTCCCCGCGTTTGCCGAGCAGCATGCCTGGACGAAAAAAATAAATTGAAGAAATATTATTTGCAGTAACCGCTTCCTCTGCTTTTCCCTTTGTGCGCAGATAAAAGTTGGAAGAATTTTTATTGGCGCCAAGCGACGAGATCATTAAAAATTTCTTCACCTTATTTGCTGAAGCAATCTGTGCAAGCAGCGCGGGATAATGCAGATCTACTTTTTCAAATGCTTCCCGCGAACCAGCTTTTCCAATCGTTGTTCCCAAACAGCAAAACAAAACATCTCCGTGAATATTTTCTTTCAACGAATCAATATTATCAAAATCAATAATTACCTCTTTTGCCTTTGGGTGATTTAATCCGGTTTTTTTCCGGGAGAAAATTTTCACCTCCGAAAAAGCGGGATCATTTAATAATTGTGTAGTGAGAAGATTTCCGGTAAGTCCGGTTGCTCCGAATACCAGCGCGGTTAGTCCAGACTTTTCCAATGTAATTATTTACAGGTTTGGATCTTGCTGTATTTGTTGGTATTTGCGGGATCAATGCTGTTCAGAAGATCAATTATTTTCGCCTTTTCTTCGGGCGTACCCTGGCAGAAAATATTGACTACTTCATCCGCTTTTGCGTTAAAAAATACCTGCATGTTAAATGATGCGGGACGCGCTTTGTGTACTGCGAGAAGTCCCTGCAGAGCCTCAAGAATCTTTGCTCGGCCGTCATCCGTTTTGTCAAACATCATGTCCAATCCAAGACGATGATATTTATATAAACTTTCCCTTATTGGCTGAAACACCGGTGTAAGATGATTCTCAACCAGCCAGTAACGGTTCTTATTTCCTTCGAAGGCTTTCCAGCCCGGCTCATTTGCGCCCTGCGCATTCGTAACAATCTGTTGCGCTTTCTGAAAATATTCCGTTCCGCCAAGACTTGAAAAAGTATCATAATCAAAACCAATGATCATGTAAGAATAATAAGCAAGCACTGACGTGAGATTATTCTGAAACGAGTTCATGTTAAACTCGAAAGGCTGAAACTCTACGTAATGGAAAGTGAAATTCTGATCAATATAATTGAAGACTGTACTATTGAGCGAGGTCTTAAAAACCGGACGCGAAGACACAACTGTAATTGTGCCCTTATAATCTTCGGTGGAAAGTTTCTCTGTAACGTTGATCTGAATATTGCATTCGATGCGTTCATTCAGCGTAAAATTGTCTTTGGTCCATTTGGTGTTGTTCATGAATTCAAACACCTGCTTCTGCATGTTGTCAAAAATTCTTTTTGCATCAGAACCTTGTATTTGCTGACTCACTACCTGGACCTTGCAGTTCAGCTCCTGTGAAAATGCAGATCCGGAAACAAGAAGTAATATGGCTAAAACTAAATTTTTCATTGGCCTTTTATGTAACTGTAAATTGCCGCTGCAATATCAAAGGCAAGCAGGCGCTTATGCTTTAACTCAAAATTAGCGATTTTATTGTGTTTATCAAGAATGGAAATGCGATTGGTATCGTAACCGAATCCCTCCCCTTTTTCATTGGGAGAATTCATGATAACCAGATCGAGATTTTTTGACACAAGTTTGCTTTTTGCGTTTTCTATAACATTATTTGTCTCCAGCGCGAAGCCCACCAGCACCTGATCTTTTCTTTTGGTCTTGCCTGCCTCAGCAATGATATCTGGATTCTTAACTAATTTTAATTCCAGCGTATCACCTGATTTCTTTATTTTATTTTCCGCGGGTTTTTCTACGCGGTAATCAGCCACTGCTGCTGAGGCGATAAAAATATCTGCGCCGGCAAATTCATTCATGCAAACACCATGCATTTCCTGTGCCGTATTTACCCTGTTCACTTTTAGTGTGGAAGATTCATTTACACGCTCATTCGAAGGACCAAGAACAAGTGTAACTTCTGCTCCCAGAAGAGCAAACGCTTCCGCAATGTAAATACCAGTTTTGCCGGAAGAACGATTGCCTATGAACCGC
>CBIHPU010000470.1:0-3561 GCA_966211935.1 uncultured bacterium
CTGAAGTCTGCTCATGCACGAGCGTTACCACAATACGTGCGAATTCCTTTGACTGTTCGTACGAATATTTTCCATTTAACGGAATGTAGATATGGATTCCCCTGGATCCGCTCGTTTTGGGATACGAAGGTACATCCAGTTTATCCAGCACTTCTTTAGTTACCTGCGCTACTTCTATAACGTCTTCAAAGGTTGTTTTTTTACCGGGATCAAGATCAATGATGCACCAGTCCGGATTATCCGGATTATGAATTGTACTGTGCCAGGGATTTAATTCAATGCACCCCATTCCCGCCATATAAAGCAAACTGGCTTCATTGGTGCACACCAGGAAATGTTTGTCACGCAGATCTGTTTCGCTGCGATACAGAAACTTCTCAATCCAGTCGGGCACTTTTCCGGTTACATCTTTCTGGTAAAAACTTTTTCCGTGTATTCCGTTCGGGTGACGATTTAGTGACTGCGGACGATCATTCAGATATGGAAGAATGAACGGAGCAACCTGGTAATAATAATTGAGCATATCGCGTTTGGTAATTTTTTCTTCCGGCCAGTAAAGTTTGCTCAGGTTAGTAAATTTAATGTCGTGACCATTTATTTTTCTTACCTGCGTTTCTTCAGAAGGATTTAAAAGAGTTTTTCTTCCTGTTTCTTTCGCCGGCTTCAATATTTTTTTCTTCAATGCCATGTCTTTTTTCTTTACGAGTTTTTCTACCGGTGTTTCTTTTTCAAGTATCACCTCTTTCGCTTTTTTATCTGTGCGCATTCCCTGGAAAGAAGGATGGCGCATAATGCCGTCAGAAGTAATTTCAGTATAATGCACCTCGCAAATAAGTTTGGGTTGCAACCAATGTACAACCGCGCGCGGCGGATTTGGACGGAATCGTGAAGGCTTGTTTACATCAGGCTCGTAGGTGAAAGGATTTTTATCTGTTTCAAGCGGTTTAAACATCCTCTTCATTTCTTTTTGAGTGTTTATATTAAAGCCTGTTCCGATTTTTCCGACGTAATTGAGTTTGTCCTTTTTATATACTCCCACAAGCAGAGCGCTGAATGGTTTGTTTGTTCCTTCATTAATTGTATATCCGCCAATAACAACTTCCTGTCGCTTGCCCGTTTTTATTTTCAACCACTCCTTTGATCTGAAGCCTGAATGATAAACGCTGTTGGCTTTTTTTGCAATTATGCCTTCAAGACCTGCCTCCTTCGCCACCTCAAAAAAATCAGTCCCTGATCCATTAAAATTTTCACTGAAACGGATAGTATCACTTTCCGGAACAATGGACTTCAATAAGGTTTTACGTTCAATCAAGGGCAAATTCCGAAGATCTTTTCCCTCGTACCATAACAGATCAAAAACATAATAAACCAAATGACCATCCGCTTCGCTTCTCCAGTTTTGCAAAGCACCGAAGCTCGACATACCACTATCTGCAAGAACTACAATTTCTCCATCGATAATTGCGTTTATTTTCCATTTCATCAGTTCGTCGCGAACAGGATAAAATTTTTCGTCAAACGACTTATTGTTACGCGATCGTAATTCTACTTTTCCGTTATTCAGAAAACCAAGCGCGCGATACCCGTCCCATTTTATCTCGAAGATCCATTCTTTATTATCGAACGCGTCATCGGTCAGCGTTGCAAGCATGGGAGTTAAGCCCGATGGAAATCTGGTTCGCTTACCTTTCTTTAAAATATTTTGAATATCATTTTCCTCCGTTAATTCTTTCCTGCTCACTTTGCTTACTTTTTTCGAAGTGACTTTTGTGCTGACGGATTTTTTTTTCGATTCGGTTTTTTTATCCGGCGCATGACTGTTCCAATAATTTTCCGGATTTTCCGCAATCTGGTTAATTGTCTTTCCGGAGATTACAGATTTATCTTTTCCCAAAATATCTTTTTGCGAAGCATGTTTATCTTTCATTTTCATTAACAACCACGCATTCTCCCCTCTTGCGGGCGCTTTGAACAATACGAATTCACCTTTCAATTTTTCGCCATGTAAGTGAAATTTCAACTTTCCGGAACGAAGCTGTTTTTTCAACTCCTTTTCCATTTCCTTTTTGTCATCTGTATCAATGTCTGCAGGCTCAAACGTTCCTTTGTCCCAGATCATAACTGTTCCCGCTCCATACCCGCTTGGAATTACACCTTCAAAATTTTTATAATCGTAGGGATGATCTTCAACCATCATGGCAAGACGTTTAACGGACGGATCAGTTGATGGACCTTTAGGGACTGCCCAGCTTAACAAAACGCCGTTAAGTTCCAGTCTGAAATCATAATGAAGACGTGTCGCCTCGTGTTTTTGAATTACAAAAATCAAGGTTTTGCTATTTGGCTTTCCGCCTTTAGGTTCAGGAGATTTTTTGAAATCGCGTTTTTCTTTGTATTTCTTAAGCGCCATTAAATCTTTTCGTAAATTCTTTAACAATTAAGCATCTTAAAGATCGATCAGCGTGCAGATATTAAATATGATTGCCATCAGAGGATTTTTTTTTGAGAACTGATACAACTTATCCATTAATAATTCAGTTCTTTGTAATCTCAATGCCTGTCTACATTTCCTCACTAAATTCCGGAAGTAACGGTAACTGTTATTACGTTGGTAACTCCAATGGAGCAGTACTTATTGACGCGGGTTTAAGTTGCAGGGAAATTGAAAAGAGGATGTCGCGTTCGGGGTTAAAAATCCAACATGTAAAAGCTATTTTCATTTCTCATGAGCATGGAGATCACATTCACGGAGTTGAAGTTTTATCGAGGAAGCATAATCTTCCAGTCTACATAACTGAAGAAACCAGGATCTCCGGCCGTGTGAACATTGACAGAACTTTGTTGCGGTCATTTAACGCATATGAGAAAATTTCAATTGAAGATATTTTGATAACTGCTTTTCCTAAATTGCATGACGCAGTTGATCCGCATAGTTTTATTGTAGAAACTGAAGAAGTGAAAGTTGGTGTTTTGACAGATATCGGCGCGGCGTGCGAGCATGTAATTAAAAACTTCAGTCAATGTAACGTTGCTTTCCTGGAAGCCAACTACGATGAAGAAATGCTGAATAAAGGCAGATATCCTTATCACCTGAAAAAAAGAATCAGCGGTGACAAAGGACATTTATCCAATACGCAGGCGTTGCAGTTATTTAAATCATTCCGTTCAGAAGCATTGTCGCATCTTATACTGTCACACCTTTCACGGGACAACAATTCTCCCGAACTGGTTCAGCAACTTTTTGATCAATACGCCGGAGATACCCGCATCACTGTAGCATCACGTTATAAAGAAAGCGAAGTATTTGAGGTTGGAAAAATCTTCGATAAGAATAAACCCGCTGCAAAATTTTCTTCGCAGTTAAGCCTTTTTCCACCAACGGAATCAGGCAATCTGTCACATTAATTTTAGATCATTATAGCGTCCGGGTATTTTTAACCCAGCATCTTTTCCTGCAACAAAAGGAAAAAAAATCCCCAGCCTGAAAAATAATCCCATCAAAATTCCAATCATTGGGAGCGGTATTATTTTTTAATGTCAGAATAATTAAAAAACACTCTT
>CBIHPU010000471.1:0-3552 GCA_966211935.1 uncultured bacterium
GAAGTATTTGTTGACGTATATGTGGAGGACCAGATAACCGGCGAACGTAAAAAACACAATGAAGCGATTCTTACTTTTGTGGCAGTGGATCAGAATGGAGCGCCACTACCGGTTCCGGAGTTGATCCCTGAAACAGAACTTGAAAAAAAGCGTTACGACGGAGCACTAAGAAGGAGGCAATTGAGTCTTTTGCTTGCGGGTAGAATAAAACCAGATGACGCGACTGAATTAAAAAGGCTCTTTATTAAAGAATCTCCACAAAAATAATACAGCGGTCCTTATTCCTCTTTATAAAAGACGTATTGTAATTTTGTAATACGCATTGATTTACCAATATGATCGCGGATTACAAAAGAAGTCACAAGTTGATTTTCCGGATCGAAAAGATAACTGCGTTCATTCAATAACACGCCGTTCTTAAACTGTTTTTCCCAAATAATATTTCCCTTGTTATCATACTCAAATGTATCGCGGATCGCCTGCGTTCCATCCGTATTCGTTTCAAATGTTTTTTGTGCAAGCTGTCCGAAAGGCGTATACCAAAAGCGCGATTTTTGTGAGATCCACGTTACAGTAAAATTTTCCGTCTGTTCAAATGGTTTGCTTTTGTCATTGACATTAACAATCACTTCACGAAAAACACGTCCCTCATCATTCAGACATTTTTTCTTGTATTGATTTTGTCCGGTTTGCTGGTATTCAAATTTTTCTTCGGAGATAACAGTTTGTACGCCCAGCGTAAACAAATTTTTATCGGGATGAACATTTGTTTCCTTGCAGCGCAATTCGTGGATCAACCTGTTCTGCTCATCATATTTTAAATAAGTGCTTTCATAATAAGTGCCTTCATTGTAGCGCCTCAATATCATTCTTCCGCTCTTATCATAATAAAAACGGGTGGAAATGGTATCATAAACATAAACGCTTTCCTGTTTGGTATAACCCGCTCTTACTATTCTTCTCTTACGGCGAACAGGCGCCACATATACTTCCTTAACGATCTGCTTGGCAATGCTTGTATAATAAAAACGTGTAAGTCTGCCCGCGGAATCAAAATCGAAATGCTGAATAAGGCCCTGGTCCTTTCCGGGCTGGTAATCTTTTTTATCAAGAATATCAAATGTGATGGTCTTGATGTGATATTTTTTGATCAGCTCCGCGTTGAAATTCGGATAAGGATCAAATGAGTTGGATAAACTCGGTAATATCAACTGGCTTTTCGCGTTAAACGAAAAAAATAGAGCAAATAAGGCTATATGAATGCGGGAAAAATTGTGAGCTGATATCATCCTGACTAAAAAATAATCTGCCTGTGCTGAAATAAATGTAATTGCACCTGCAAAATTACTCTTACACACTGATGTATTTTTATATTTCACTTAGTTTAACTGCTTCAGCGCATCGCTCACCGTTTGAACCGGAAGCTGGCAGGTATTGTTGCGACACACATAAATCAGCGTCTCGTTTTCCCTGAACCTGTCCTTAAACAACGGATGCCCCGATGGCGAATTGCTACCGGCAAAGATGGCGTTTGGAATATAGCGCATCCGGAGGGAAGAAAATATTTCATCAACATTTTTACCAACAATAACAATTTCGTGAGCCGGGTAAATAACTGAAAGCATTAAAAGCGCCCAGTTAGAGTAGCCCGATGGATATTGACTCACTTCACTTTTCACATTGTTTAGCATGGTTTCAGCCATTTCCCTGTATAGAGGATTTCCATCTATCCTGTAAACCAGGTAAAGGTTGCGCGCCATCTGCGAATTGGAAGAAGGGATAACGTTGTCCTGCACTTCAGCATTCCTTATTACCAGTTGTTTGTCATCAGCCGACGTGAAATAAAACATTCCTGAATTCTTATCAAGGAATTTATTGAGAGTAAATCGCATCAGCTCATTTGCCAGCGCATACCATTTCTCATTTCCGCTTATTAAAAAAACCGAGAGTAAAGCGTCTATGGTAAAAGCATAATCATCCAGAAATCCATTGATGTACGCTTCTCCATTTTTACAGGCATGATGTAAACCACCTTCTTTCTTAAGAAAGACCTTGACAAAAACTTCAGCGCTCTCAACAGCTTTACTGTAAAAATCTTTATCACCAAAAGCGTTGAACGCGTCGCAATACGCTTTTATCATCATCGCGTTCCAGCCCGCTAAAATTTTATCATCAAGTCCCGGCCGCACACGCTGCGAACGCTGTTTTAGCAACTTCTCCTTCCACGTGCTGATCTTCTCTTTCAACTCTTTCTCAGAAATTCGCTTTTTTAAAGCGATAGTGGCGGTTGAATTTGTAAGAAGAAGAATATATTTTCCATCTTCCCAATAACCTTCTTCACCAACTGAAAAAACTTCCTTAAACAAATTCAAATCGTGCGGATCGATTACTTCAACCAACTCTTCTTCTTCCCACACATAGTATTTTCCTTCTTCTCCTTCGCTATCCGCGTCAAGCGCCGAATAAAATAATCCTTCTTCCGAAGTGAGTTCACGTTCAATAAATCTGATTGTTTCATAAACCACGTCTTTGTAGTGCTCATCAGCGCTTTCAGTGTAAGCTTCGGAGTACAATGAAATAAGTTGAGCGTTGTCATACAGCATTTTTTCAAAATGCGGAACCTTCCAATCTTCATCCACCGAATAACGCGCGAATCCGCCACCAACATGATCATATATTCCACCATACGCCATGTTGCGCAATGTCAAATGAGCGTGCGCGCGAACTTCCTTATCACCGGTAAAATAAGCGTAACGCAAAAGATATTGCCAGTTATTCGGCATTGGAAATTTAGGCGAACGCTTGGGCCCGCCTTTCACTTTGTCAAAACCTTGTTTCCACTTTTTTACTCCCTGCACCAAAACGTCAGAACTGAATTCTTTTTCCTCTTCGTTCAGAACAAGTCTTTCTACGTGACTCATTCCTTTCGTCAGTTCGTCCGCGTACTGAATAGCTTTTTCCCTGTTATTTTTCCAGATGTCAGCTAGACTGAGCAACAATTTCATCCAGGGATCTTTTGGAAAATATGTTCCGCCATAAACGGGTCTTCCATCTGGTAACGCGAAACAGTTGAGCGGCCATCCACCGTGTCCCGTCATTATCTGCACGGCGCTCATATACACGTGATCTATATCCGGTCGCTCTTCGCGGTCAACTTTAATACAAATAAAATGTTCATTCATGATTTCAGCCACCGCTTCATCTTCGAATGATTCGTGTTCCATTACGTGGCACCAGTGGCAGGCGGAATAGCCAATGCTTACAAGAATCAATTTATTCTCACGCTGCGCCTTCTTCAATGTTTCATCGTTCCATGCAAACCAGTTTACCGGGTTGTGGGCATGCTGCAGCAAATAAGGACTTTTTTCATTTATAAGCGCGTTTATATGTTTCACTTTTGCCATATGAATCAAAAGTACAAATTATATGCGGGGAAGGATTGGTTAACGATATCCACACATATTGGAATTTTCGGCGACGCTAAAAAAAATATAAGTGCGAAGCCGATAAAAATGACCAAACGAAAAAAAGAAAACCCTCCCGGTTAATGCC
>CBIHPU010000472.1:0-3549 GCA_966211935.1 uncultured bacterium
AACCTTTTTAAATTGGCTGGACAGATGCGCCACGCTGCTATAGCCTAACTCGTCGGCTATCTGGCTCAAACTTAGCTCATCGTACACCAGCAGCTCTTTTACTTTCTCGATTTTTTGAAGAATGATATATTGCTCGATAGTAACACCTTCTACTTCTGAGAAAAGATTACTTAGATAACTATAATCTTTAGCAAGTTTGTCTGCTATAAGTGCGGAGTAATTTACTTTAAGCCGGTCATTAACATGATGAATCTGGTCAATAACAATACTTTTGATCTTTTCGATGATCGTACTCTTTTTGTCATCTATGATTTCAAAACCGTGAGAGTTGAGTGCTGAGGAAATCTTTTCCAGTTCCTCTCTGTTTAACTCCTGGGGGATGCTTATTTCGCCCATTGTGATGACAGCATTCTCAAGGCCGAGTTTCCTGAGTTCAGCGGTCACCACCGAAATGCAACGGTTGCAAACCATATTTTTCACGAAGAGTTTCATGGCGTAAAATTAGTCATGAATTAGGTTTAAAAAACAACATTAATAAAATATATGCGTTCAGTTACCTATATGCTGTCCTGCCTGCTCAGCAACTTATTGATCGCTATTAGTTAAACCAGCTTTTTTTTATAAACGTATTTTTTTTTAATTCAACAAAAAAAATTAAAAAAAAAAACGACCGCTCTTCACGGTCGATTTTTTGTCTTTATTAATTCTTCAAAGAAAAATATCTTACTTCAATTTCCCCCCATCAAAAATAAACACATTGTAAATTCCTTTTGAATCTCTGATCATATCCTTTGGATATTTTTCTTCATTCTGAAGCGGAGAATAATCCTGGATATATGTCTCGCCGAATTTTCCATAGCCAACGTGATCTTTCTTTAATACTCCGCCGGAAAAACGATATGTACCATCCTTGTCTTTAAACGCGAAATAAAAAACATGATTTCCCATTTTGCAGGTCGGCATATTCGTATTGGCATCATTTAATGTCCTGAAATCTTCAATGCCATCGGGTTTGTCGAACGTAAGTTTTAATACTTCTGTTACGCCATACTTCTGCTTTATCATAGCAATAATCTTAGCATTGGAGTTTTCGGGATTTTTGTAGCCGGGATTCTGACCTTTGCTGAAGCAAGATGGAAGCGGAAGTTTTGAAGCTTCTGCGCCTGCGTTCTTTGCAAGTCCCTTCAGTGCATTTGCCGACGCTGACTCATGTGCTTTCTTACTTTGATTGTACCACGCTTCCTGTGTTGCAGATGTTGCCATTGCATAATCAATATACAGATCTCCTATAGCTTTCATGTCAGTGATCTCCGAATTGCTTTCGTTGTACTCCGAATAGACCTTTATAGCAAAGTGAGATTTTTTTCCAAGCTCAAGGTCCGGGGCTGCAAATGACATATAAGGTGCAACCCAGTCTTCATAAGGAGTTGTAGCTTCTCCCGCAACAGGCATAACATCAAAATCAATGTAATTTTTCTCCAGATCAGCCATCGTTAGCAGAACATTGCAATTGGTGGATAATATTTCGTCATAAACCTCATCATAATTCAAATCAAACTTTGTTGGCTGGAGACATAATTTTCTGCTGTAACCATCAGGCACATTATCCATTTTCTTTGATGGATTTTTACAATACTCTTTTAGCGGTTTTTCAAGCATAATACGAGCGTATATTGGTTCGCCGGCTTTAAATTCAGTTTTTTCTGTTCCTCCGCCCGCAAACGGTTTGTCAGAAAAAATGATCTTGTTTTGCGCTGAAAGCGAAGATGCAATGCAGAGGATTGCAATTAATATTTTTTTCATAATTTTTTTTAATCGGGTTAAGATTCTGTCTCTAATTTGGCAATTTCATTTTAATTTTTCGCAATGTGGATCAATTTTTATTTCACCCGCTTTAAATGTTCCGGCGTGATTTTGCGTTCTGCATATGAATTTATATTTAATTTCATCATGAACTCCATCCAATTGAAACAAGATAATCTGTGTCATTGCATTTTGTACAATAATATTAGATACTTATAGCCTGAACGCTTAAGACAAGGCAAGCAATTTCACCTAAAGGAGAATTCACTTTTCCCGGTCGAAAATCGGTTACAACTTACAGGATGGTAAATTCCACGCGCCTGTTCTGTTGTCTTCCTTCGTCTGAATCATTAGAAGCCGCGGGTTTAGATTCACCGTATCCTTTTGGTGAAATGCGCTTTGCATTAATACCTTTCGAGATCAGGTACTCAGTTACAGATTTGGCGCGATCTTCAGACAACTTCAGATTTGCATCATCGTTACCCACGTTGTCGGTATGGCCCGACATTTCGATTACCATCTTTGAATTCTCGTTCATTAAATTCACCAAACGTTCTAACTCAGGAAATGATTCCGGTCTTAAAGTTGCTTTTCCAAAATCAAAGAAGATATTATTTAAACGAATAGTCTGCCCTTTTTCAATAGGGACAAGAAACAGATCACGCTTAATTTCCTTATACTCCGCAACGGTTTGAAGGTCGAGATTGTCTGAAACGGAAATGAAGTTTCCGGAACTTGCCCTGAAGCTATATAATTTGCCATAAGGCAATACGATTTTGTATCCTCCATCGATTTCAGATGACTGGGCGAATCCGGCGTTAGTATTGTCAGGCAATGTTTCGTAAACCAGATCGGCGTTTAAAGGCTCTTTTGTTTTTGCGTTATAAACGTTTCCATATACTAACACAACTGGCTCAGGTTTTTCCTCTTTTTTTAATTTGACCCGGACGATATCAGATTTTCCATAGGAATTGTATGAGGAAGTCATGAATGCATATTCACCAGAGGCGTCAAGGGAAAAGTAAGCATCCCATTTATTTGTGTTTATAGGAGCGCCGAGGTTAACCGGCTCTGACCAGTTTTGCCAGGTGCTATCCAGTCTTTTTGACATCCATATATCATTATTGCCTAGTCCACCTGGCCGGTTACTTGAAAAATAAAGAGTAACGCCATCGGATGCCATAAACGGTGTAACATAAGTATATTGCGGATCAGTAAACTTTTTGATTATCTGCGGCTCCGACCACTTTCCATCCTTATTCAAGTGAGAAAAATAGAGGCTATTTATGGCGGAAGCTTTTTTTTCGCAAAATGAAAATAAGAATGTTTTACCGTCATTGGTGAAATAAGTAGACGAGCTTTTTCCTTCATTCATTTCTTTGTATCGCGGAATAAAAATGCCTTCGGGCTGCGACCATCCTTTTTTCATCCTGTGGCACACGGAAAACCCTTGAGATTTCCATTCGCCATTTTCATAATACCCTTTTATAATAATTTTATTTCCGTCCGGTGACACCCAGTATACAGCATTGTATTTGCGGCTGTTCAACGGTGCTTCAGCGTGAACAGAAGAACCCCAGTTTCCGGTTTCATCTTTTTCATTATACCAGATGTCCTGCGAATCTCCTTTTTCTGCTTGCTTTGTGTTATTGGGGTGGTCATCTACTATTTTAAAGAGAGTCTTTCCAACAGCCGAAATTATGGGATTAATCTCCGGGTATTCAGTGTTAACGTTCTTCCCCATGT
>CBIHPU010000473.1:0-3525 GCA_966211935.1 uncultured bacterium
ATTTTTGACCTTTGATAAAGAATCCGGTCAGTACAGAATTTCAAACCGTGAAAAACTCGAGGAGCAAAATCTTCCCGGAAATTACCTCAGCCTCGATACATCGACCTGTACAGTTTATGGTGAAGGTGTGTTTGACATTGGCGCCGATCTGGGTCAGGTAGAAACAAAAACTGTCGGCTCGGCAACGCACTATTCCGTCAACGATTCTGCCGTCATTAATCTGATGGCAACGGTTAACTTTTTCTTTGAGGACAAAGCGCTGGAAAAACTGGCGGCCGATCTTGAGGTATATCTGAATTCTTTTCCTGCGACAGATTTTAATAATGAAAGTTATCTGAAAGGATTAACTGAATTGATGGGCAAGGAAAAGGCGGAAAAATCTGTAGGTGAATTGCAGGTGAACGGTGAGTTCAAAAGATTCCCTGACGAATTGGAAAAATCTTTCTTCTTTAACGATCTTACTTTGATCTATGATGGAAAGAAGAAAGCTTTCAGAACCACCGGTAATGTCGGAGTTGGCAACGTTTTAAAAACTGAGATCAATCGTAAGATCCCGGGAATGGTGGCGATAGAAAAGAAAAGATCAGGTGGCGACGCGCTGTATATTTACTTTGAACTCGATAATCAAACCTGGTACTATTTCGAATATTTCAAGGGCGTGATGAAGGCTGTCTCTTCCAACAAAGAATTTAACGAAGCAATCAGCGCGGTTAAACCGAAAAAGAGAAAGAAAGAGGTGGATAAGGGGCCGGCTTATCAATACACAACTGCGCCAAAAAGCGCTCCGTCTACTTTCATCCGTAAGTTTGGATTTAAGCGGTAATGTCAATTAGCAAGGTAATTGACTGATAAATAAGTCATTAAATGATACAATATTCGTCATGTGTTAACAGGTTCTTGTTAACATTTGACGAACAGAATTGTTAAAAAACACTTGCTCAGTTTCACTTTTTGGCTACTTTTGTTTTAATGATCGATTACCTTCAGGCGATTCTAATTGTTGCTGCTTATCTGCTGGGATCAATTCCTACATCAGTATGGATAGGGAAAATTTTTTACGGAACTGATGTACGGGAACATGGTAGCGGTAACGCCGGTGCAACCAATACTTTTCGTGTTCTGGGTGCAAAGGCAGCGGTACCGGTTTTAATCGTTGATATTTTAAAAGGCTTCGCTGCAGTTAAGCTTGCTTTACTTTCCAATATCAATCCCGTGAGCGATGTTTGGGTAAACTTTAAAATAACACTTGCTATTGCTGCTTTGCTCGGACATATTTTTCCTGTATTCGTTGGATTTCGTGGAGGTAAAGGTGTTGCAACCTTGCTTGGAGGTGTAATCGCGATTGCTCCATTATCCGCTGCCGCCGCTGTGGCTGTTTTTATTTTGGTTCTTACCACCACACGTTACGTTTCTCTTTCTTCCATGCTGGCAGGTGTTAGTTTTCCCTTCACTGTTTTGTAGTTGTACTCTTCCCCAGCTCCTTCTTTAATTGTGTTCTCTGTTTTCGTCGCCATCCTTCTTGTTATTACGCATAAGAAAAATATTCAGCGTCTGCTGAAAAAACAGGAGTCACGACTGGATTTCAGTAAGGCCCGCGCGGCTAAATAATTCATTACTCTTTATGCAAAAAAAATTCGGGCTGCTGGGATATCCCCTGGGGCATAGCTTTTCCAAACCATATTTCACAAATAAATTCAAAAAGCTTGACTTAAAGGATCATGAATTTGTACTGTTTGAATGTAAAACAATTGATGAGTTCCTTAAGCGATTGGAAAAAGAAGAGAATGTTTTTGGTTTTTCAGTTACCATTCCGCACAAAGAAACAATCATTCAGATTCTGGATGAACTGGATGAGACCGCGGAAAAAATTGGGGCCGTCAATTGTGTGAAAGTTTCCATCGCCAGTGGCAAGCGAAAATTAAAGGGATATAATACAGACGCGATAGGTTTTAAGAATTCTATTCGTCCCTTTCTTGAACCGCAGCATAGCCGCGCATTGATCCTGGGAACAGGCGGCGCGGCAAAAGCGGTGAGATATGTTCTGAAACAAATCGGACTTGACGTATGGCACGTTACAAGAGATAAAAATAATTGTCCTGATGAAAATTGCTTTTACTATAGTGAGCTGAATGAAAACGTGATGCAGGCGTTCAAACTTATAGTGAATACAACTCCGCTCGGAATGGAGCATATTGCCGGCAAAGTGGAAATTCCTTATGAGTACCTTAGTTCCAGTCACTTTTGCTACGATTTAATTTATAATCCCCCTGAAACGGAATTTTTAAAACTGGCAAGAGAAAAAGGCGCGCTGACAATGAATGGTCTGGACATGCTTTACCAGCAGGCAGACGCGGCCTGGGCGATCTGGAATTCATGATTTTTTAGAAACTCCGATTAAGGTATTTCTTAACTTTACATTCATATGGAAGAGAAAATTTATGATGTGGTGGTGATTGGTGGAGGAATTGTAGGACTCGCCAGCGCGTATAAACTCAATTCGCGTTTCCCTGAAAAAAAGATACTTGTACTTGAAAAAGAAAACGCGGTGGCGACGCACCAGACCGGAAGAAATTCCGGCGTAATTCATTCTGGAATTTATTATAAACCGGGTTCGTACAAAGCTATCAATTGTGTTGCGGGAAGAAGAGAACTTGTTCAGTTTGCAAAGGAACATAAGATACCGCATGATATCTGTGGTAAAATAATAGTCGCGGTTAAGGAAAGCGAACTTACGCACATGAACAAAGTGTTCAGCAACGGAATTGCAAATGGAGTAGAGGGAATTGAAATGATTGATGCTGCCAAAATAAAAGAGATTGAACCTAATTGTGTTGGCATTGGCGGAATATGGGTGCCGTGTACCGGGATAATTGATTACGGTGATGTTGCACGAAAGTATGTTGAGCTTATCAATCAGAAATTTTCGGGAAGCAAAGTATTAACGGGACAAGAAGTTGTTGGCTTTGAAAAAGCGGATGGCATTACAACCATTTCAACAACTACTGATAAGTTCAAAGCGAAATACGTTATTGCATGCGCGGGTCTTCAGGCTGATCGCATTGCAAAAAAAGAAGGAGCAGAGAGTGATGCCGCTATAGTTGGATTCAGGGGAGATTATTATGATCTTACTGAAAAAGGATTGTCAAAGGTGCGCAACCTGATCTATCCTGTTCCTAATCCAAAATTTCCTTTTCTGGGAGTTCATTTTACACGAATGATAAAGGGTGGAGTGGAGTGCGGGCCAAATGCTGTGTTTGTTTATAAACGCGAGGGATATAGTAAGACCGCGTTTTCTATGAGTGATACAATGTCGGCTTTAACTTTTGGTGGAACCTGGAAATTTTTCAGAAAGCACTGGCGTTTTGGACTTGACGAATACCGCGGAGCTTTTTCAAAAAATTATTTTCTAAAACGTTTGCGTACATTGATTCCGTCGCTGGAATTAGATGATATTGTTGCTAGTCGTTGTGGGATCAGAGCAATGGCTCTTGCGCCTCAGGGAGAAATGATAGATGATTTTAAAAT
>CBIHPU010000474.1:0-3498 GCA_966211935.1 uncultured bacterium
GAACAAGCACCTATGATGATTTTCACCAGATGTTTTCGCGCACGTTTTACGATTCCTTAAAAGTAAATCATCCTGAGCGTGTAAAGTGGTATAGCTGGAAAGAAGCGCTCGAATTGCAGAGCAAAAAGCCGAAGAAAATTATCGCTTCTGTAAGCACCAGCTGGTGTACGGGATGCAAGGTTATGAATACTTCCACCTTCTGCGATTCACTGGTGGCTGACTACATCAATAAGAATTTTTACCTGGTTGATCTTAACGCTGAAACGAAGGACACGTTGGAGTTTGATGGTAAACAATATTACGGATCAACGAATCCAGGTTACCCTTTTCATTCATTGATGAGCGTACTCACAAAAAATATGTTCGTGTTGCCGAGTATTGTTTTTATTGATGAAAAACAAAAAGTAATTGAGTCAGTTCCTTTTTACCAGAACCCTAAAAGTGTTGACCCTGTGCTCCGCTTTTTTGGCGATAATATTTATCTCAAACAAAAGTGGGATGATTATATCAAACAATATCAGGAAAAGGGTAAGACTGTTCCGGCAAGCAAGAAAAAAGCGGGAAAAAAGTAAGTGCTCAAAAAATAGCTAACTCACCACCTTTAAACTTTCCGGTTTAATTTCAAACACCAGCTCCTTGTCCATTTCAGCAGGTTCACCGTCATAGTGAGCCGCATCTTTTTCAGGGCGCGTAATTGTTATTTTTTTTCCGGATAATATTTCACTGTATGCGGAAGAATTAATTTTTTTTCTGATCAGTTTTCCGGCTATGCCCAGCATTTTCAGTTTCGGGAATTTTTTTAAAACAGTTACGTGCAGCAAGCCATCGGTTATTGACGCGTCAGGACAAATAAAAACATCGTTGCCCCATTGTCCTGCATTACAAACTGTAATCAGAAACGCTTCAAAATTTTTCTTCACTCCATCAATTGTCAATTCGTATTGTTTGGGCTGATAACTGAATAGTTCCCGTGTTGTTATTTTGAAATAAGTATTAAATCCACGCTTTTGACTTTGCGCGAACAATTTTCCTATATGAGCGTCAAACCCTGTTCCAGCTGTGCAGAAAAATGGAATTCCATTAATTGTAGCGCTGTCAACTTTTTTTATTGAGCCCGAACAAACCTGTTGCAACGCCGTTCGTATATCCATGCTCACTCCAACCGTTCTTGCAAGTCCGTTACCTGATCCGAATGGCAGGACCCCCAGCGCCATTTCTGTTCCGTTCACCATCGCGGCAACACGATTTACCGTTCCATCGCCTCCAACAGCAACCGCGACATCAAAATTTCCTGCTTTTATTTTCTGATCAATTTCATTGAAAGCTTCTACTTTATCCCACAAAAAAATTTCATAAGTACAGGCACTGGAAATGTGCTCCGCGATGAAAGCGGGTATGTCCATTTTCTTTTTTACGCCAGCTTTGGGATTAATAATAAAAGCTATTCTGCGGGAAACAACCATGCGCCAAAAATAGAGAATTAATCGCGCGGAAAAAGGAAATCTTGATCAGTTATTGGTTACGCCTGCAGGAGGAGCCTGTTCGGGAACAGTTATTTTTTTCTTACCGCTTTTTCTAAGGAAAAGCAGATCGCCAGGTTTTGGTTGCTGACCCTGCTTCATTTTATTTCTTTTGTAGAGCCAGTGAATACGAATTCCATGCAGTTGAGCTATGCTGTGCATGGTTTCTCCGCGCTGAACTACATGCACCGGCTCAAGTCCTTTTCTGCGTTTGCGTTCAATATAAATTTTTTCTCCCGCATACAATTTGCTCTTTGAGTTTAAATCGTTGTATTTTAATAACTGATCTACTTCAAGCCCATACTCAGTTGCGATCTTAAAATAGCTGTCATTTTTTTGCGCGATGATGAATTTGCTTCGGTTGAATCGAATAACGGGCCTCAGCGACAACTTTGGGTAGGCATTTGAATTTTTTACAGCGGTTATGGGTTTTATCTCTCCTTCAGTATCCAGTTCGTAAAGTTTATATTTCTCAATCAGATCAATCAGCAGATTTGCATAAGCGTGATGTGTTGCGTAACCTGCCTCCTTTAGTCCTTTTGCCCAGCCTTTATAATCTGTTCTTGAAAGAGAGAAGAGAAAGGCATAACGATCGCGTGTTTTTAAAAACATGCTGTGATCAGTGTAAGAATCCATAACACTTGGATATTTTCTGAAGCATTCGTTCTTCGCGTCATCATCCATTATGTAAGTTTCACCTTTCCATTCTTTGTGACACTTAATTCCAAAATGATTGTTCGCGTAAACTGAAAGCGCGCTGTTTCCGTTTCCTGATTCCAGCATTCCCTGCGCCATTGTAATACTGGCCGGGATGTCATGCATCTGCATTTGCGCAACAGCTGCTTCACTGTATTTTGCAATATAATCTTCAGGAGTGTTCTTGCGCTCTCCGGGCTGGGCTAAAACAGGCAGCCCGGCAATAAAAATCAAGAATATGAAAAAGTAATTTTTTCCCATTGAAATCCACTCTGCACAAAATTAGATCACCTTAATTCTTTCCCTGAGTAATAATTTCTACGTTATTAACAGTATAATGTTAGCATGGATAAATACATGCCGCCCAAAACTTGTTAAATTGCAATTGGAATTGCGCCATTCGGAATTTGTTAAAAGAGCGCTTTGATTAAATTTAGGGAATAAAAAGCAGAGCTAACACAATTAAATCATAAAATCATGTTTGGAAATTTAATGGAACAGTTTCAAATGATGAAACTGAAAATGGAAGAGTTGAAAGAGAATCTGGAAACTATGAGTGTTTCGGCTGAATCTGCAAATGGAGCAATTAAAGTTGTTGCCAGTGGAAACAAACGTATTAAATCAATCAGCATAGCATCTGAGTTGCAGTTTGGTGAACCGGAAGAACTGGAAGAGCAATTGAGCGTTGCCGTAAACCGCGCATTGGATAAAGCGGAACAATTATACGAACGTGAAATGCAGAAAATAACAGCCGGCATGTTGCCTCCAGGAATGATCGGATAAGCATTTGAAAAAATTCCTTTCATATATTTTTTTATTTTCCTCTTCGGCAATTGCGGCCCAGGAACCGGCTTTTTCATTTAAAAATGATTTTGATGATCCTCTTCTGAATACACAGGAGATCTCGACAAATTATTCAAAAATGTTTTATGAAAATGGCGAGCAGGTTTTTGAGTTGCTCGATGAGACACAGGCCTATTTCAATACTGAATACGCAGTGATCGATGAGAAAAATGAATTTATCATCGAAACCCAGATAAGCGCTGATTTCAGCAAATTCAAGAGCGGAAAAGTTGGAATTGTGTGGGGTTATCACAACAATAAGAACAACAACGTATTTCTTATTAACGAGAGCAATCAGTATCGCGTGTATTATAACGATAACGGACAACATCCTGTTCAGGCCTTCAACGCCACAGGACTTACATTGGCGGAACTGAACTCTAAAATCAACATAAGAATTCACCAGAAAAACGGCTTGCTTCATTTTTATCTGAATAAC
>CBIHPU010000475.1:0-3490 GCA_966211935.1 uncultured bacterium
TCTTCCTTTGATTCGTATTTACCAAAAAATTTTAATTGCAGCGGACCACTGATCATGCCATTTGAAAGAAAGCAAAGCGAAACCGTTTCGCAGGATGGAGGAGTAAAACTAATGCCATAAACTTTATTTTCGTATTCATCACCCGCGCTTAAAACGGCGGGCAAATTATTTTCGAAGAGTCTGAATTTCCAGTTATGCACTTGTGCAATGTCCTTTATTTCTTCTATCAGAGCCGGAAGTAATTTCGCCTCTCTGATCTTCCCCCTGTAATGCAATCCCAAACCCATGATCGTTCTTTTTTGTATTACAAAATTATCGATTCTCCTGACACGGGATTTGAACTCACTGTATTATTTCAGTGAAATAACAAAAATTGCGGTTTCGCCTCTACAGAAAAACCAGAACTAAATGTTTTTTGGATAACAGAGAAACTGTTTGCGAATGGTTTTACTCAACACATCTACGTTCAGCTGGTCGCTTGCCTTTGAAATATCTTTTACCGTTCCATCATTAAACAGGATTTTAATATTCACCTTGTTTGCATTGTAAATCCTGTTCTCAACCTCACCCGAAAAAACAAAATACTTAACCTCATGATCATTCAATTTCAATTTTTTGGCAAATTCAGCGCGCAGTTTATTAATTTTAGAATTTTGTATGCTGCCATTCTGCAATTCTATTTTATAAAGACGTCTGTCAACCAGGTTCCGGCTTAAAGTTCCCAAAACTTTATCAGGATGTGTTGCCCACACTTTTATCGCGGAGAAAACATCATAATCATCCAGCAACACAAAAGCATCCAGCAACTCGGGTCGTTCAATAAAATCCTGGCGGCTGAAATTGTTTTCAAGAAAAAGCGCCAGTGCGGGAGAGGCAAACAGATTTTCCCCGTTCATTGCGAGCTCTTTTGCGCGCTTCAGAATATTCACCAGCATCATTTCAGCGCTGATTACAGTTTTATGCAGGTAAACCTGCCAGTACATCAACCTTCTTGCAATTATAAATTTCTCAATAGAATAAATTCCTTTCGACTCAATTGCCAGCTCATCCTTCTTTACGTTCAGCATTTTAATAATGCGATCGCTGCTTACTACTCCTTCCACTACACCGGTAAAAAAACTGTCACGTTTCAAATAATCAAGTCTGTCCATATCCAGCTGTGAAGAAACAAGCTGGTGTAAAAAATGTTTTTTGTATTTATTATTGAAGATCTTGATTGCAAGATCAAGCTTACCGCGGAAATGTTTGTTCAACCTGTCCATCAGCATTGCTGAAATATCTTCGTGATGAATTCCGCTTACAATGCTGTGTTCCAATGAATGTGAAAACGGACCGTGACCAACATCGTGAAGTAGTATCGCTATCGTTGCGCCGGTTGCTTCTTCATTGGTAATTTTAATCCCCTTACTTCTCAAAACAGCGATAGCTTCGGTCATCAAATGCATTGCTCCAATAGCATGGTGGAAACGCGTATGCAAAGCTCCCGGATAAACAAGATTGGTCATCCCAAGTTGCTTTATCCTTCTCAACCGCTGAAAATATGGGTGATTGATCAGATCATACGAAATATCATCCGGAAGGGTTACAAAACCGTAAA
Organism: uncultured bacterium; assembly: GCA_966211935.1. Classification (GTDB taxonomy): domain Bacteria; phylum Bacteroidota; class Bacteroidia; order B-17B0; family Aurantibacillaceae; genus AM-1111. Next base: position 1,598 of record CBIHPU010000475.1, read on the forward strand.
TAGGATCGTTGATGATCTTTCGTTTGTTGGTGCGCTGCTTCACAATAAAAAATTACCAGAAATTATATCCAACACTAACACCAAACGATATGAAACTCATTTTAAATGGCATCCGCGTAACAGTTGTTGACTCGTCGTAAGTAAGCTTTTCTTTATTCATGAAATAGAACAATGGCGTCCAGCCCGCACGGATCATTAATCCTCCATTCGGATCCTGGTACCTGTACCCAAGTCGTCCAACTACGATCGGTCCTGTTGTAGTTGATTTCAACGTATGAGTAATTGAATAAGGAATTGTATCGTAAGACGGAGCGGGTGTAATTGTGACTCCCGTAACGGTTTCACTCCTGCTATAGGTTTCATAACGGTATGTGAGTCCGGCGCCCCATTCAATATGATGATAACGACTAAGCCAGAAACCAACATATTCAACAAGTCCGTTAACGCATAACGGTCTGTTCGCATTCAGAAAATTAGGAAATACTCCGGCACCGCCTCTTATTCCCTGCTTCATCCCGTAATCGTGAAACAACCATTCATAGTTTACTGAGTAATATCTTCCATTACCCATAACTTCCAGGTAAACGGATTTACGATTGTACACGATGTTGCGGAAATAGATCTGCGAGAAAGCGCTGAGACTGCAGGTAAGAAGCGCAACAGTAAAAATTACTTTCAATCCTTTCTTCATAACGCATTAAAATTATGAAAAATTAAAGTAATACGTGATAAAACTGTGCTAAATTCGTTCAGGATAACAAACCGACTTAAAAAAATTTATGGATAAAATACAAATTCTCTGGGCTGATGATGAAATCGAATTGCTCCAACCTCATATATTGTTTCTTAACGACAAAGGTTACGAAGTAAACACCGCCAAAAGCGGAGACGAAGCACTGGATATTATTCGGGAAAAACAGCTGGATGTTGTTTTGCTGGACGAAAATATGCCGGGGTTGTCCGGACTGGAAACCTTGACACGCATCAAGGGAATCAACAATAATCTTCCCGTTATCATGATCACTAAAAGTGAAGAGGAGTCTATAATGGAAGACGCTATTGGCTCCAAGATCGCTGATTACCTGATCAAACCTGTAAATCCGAATCAGATCTTACTCTCCTTAAAAAAAACGCTGGAGAAACAACGACTTATCAGTGAAAAAACTACCAGCGAGTACCGAAAAGAATTTACACAGATCGGAATGTCAATCAGTGACAAACTCAGTTATGCTGAATGGGTTGAACTGTACAAAAAAATAATTTTCTGGGAACTTGAAATAGATAAAAGCTCGGACAAGAGCATGCTTGATATTCTGAAAATGCAGAAATCGGAAGCAAACACACAATGGTTTAAGTTCATTGAAAAAAATTATTTGAACTGGCTGCATGGCAGAACTCCCGCTCCAACGTTAAGTCATACGCTCATCAGAAACAAAGTTATTCCTGAACTTGATAAAGCTGAAACAGTTTTTCTGGTGGTTATCGACAATCTTCGTTATGATCAATGGAAGATCATTCAACCAATAATAAACGACATGTTTAAAGTTGACAGCGAAGAAATTTATTGTGCCATTTTGCCGACCGCAACGCAATACGCGCGAAACGCATTATTCAGCGGTTTAATGCCAAGTGAAATGGAAAAGCGTCATGCTGATCTTTGGCTGAACGATGAAGATGAAGGCGGAAAGAACATGCACGAAGAAGAATTTTTGCAGGCGCAACTAAAAAGACTCGGCAAGGATATAAAATTCAGTTATAATAAGATCACCAATCTTAATGCGGGGAAGAAACTTTCTGAAAGTATTCCCAACCTCATGCAAAACAAGCTTAATGCAATCGTGTACAACTTTGTAGATATGCTGAGCCACGCCAGAACTGATATGGAAGTAATTC
>CBIHPU010000476.1:0-3489 GCA_966211935.1 uncultured bacterium
CTTAAGTGATTTGAAATAACAATCCAGTGCCAGCGAATACATTCCCTGTTCCTTATAAATCACCCCGAGATTATTAAGAGAATTTGCAGCCGTCCAGCTTCCCGCCTCTTCGCGCAACTGAATTGCCTGACGCGTGTTTTCAAGCGCCGGCTTAAAATTTCCAAGCACATAATTGGCCCATCCTAATTGGTGATATGAATTACTGATTGTCATTTTATTCTTTGACTGCTGAGCAATTAGCAGGGCGCGACCGGCATACTCGAGCGAACGCGAAGCGTCAACCGGACTAAACTCCCACGCCAGTAAATTTAATGTGTTGGCAATGTTCGTGTCTGAATCGCAGGTAGCCGTGCAAGTTTGTTTCTGTTTTTCGAGAGCAGATAACAATGAATCGATCTTTTCTGTTTGCGCTACAGAAAAATTAATCGTCACAATCAGAAAAACAAGAACATAATTAATACATTTCATATCCTTCACAATAATAATGCGTCTTTTATTTTGACATCAATTTTCTAAGATTCCGCTCAATATATTTCTCGTTTGTAATGAGCGCGCGCTGAATTTTACGCGCGTAATAAATACTATCCAGCAGTTCCTTTTGCTTTTCTTCGACCTCGTGTTTCTGCTTCTCAATCAGGTTATTTTTTTCTTCCAGCAAACGGTTTGCTTTTCTTTTTTGCAAGAAGTTTACCAAGATAAAACCAGCCAGAAATAGAACCAGCACAAAACCAACAATAAAATAATTTCGCTGCAATTTTTGTTGCTTTAGCTCCTCTGCCGACAAGGCATCTTTCTTATCCTGCTCGGCCTTTAGCGCAAGGTCTTTTTTAGAAAACTCGTACTGCATTTGCGACTGAACGATCTTTTTTGTGTTTTCTTCATTAACAAGACTGTCTCGGTATTTAATGTATAAGATATAGTTTTCAAAAGAGGACTCCCAGTTTCCCAGCGCGCTGTCAACTCGCGCCAAACCAAGGTATGCGTACTCAAAGTGTTGTTTAGAGTCACCCTCTACAGCGAACTTGTATGATTTTATCATCCATTGTTTCGCTTCTTTTAATCTTTTCAGGTGTATTAAGGTAAAGCCAAGATTACCACTCGCGCTTGATAATCCGTCTGCGTTCTGCAGCTTCTCATGCAATTTATATGCAAGCAGATGATCCCGTATCCCTTCTTCAAATTTTCCCTGGTTAACATAAACCGCTGCCATGTTGGTATAAGCGTTCGCTTCGCCAAGTTCATCGCCAATCTCTTTTGCAAAAGCCAGTGAGGCCAGATAATTTTTTAAAGCTGCATCGTATTCCAGCATATCGTCATATACGCTCCCCATTCCGTTATAACTTACCATCAAACCCTTAGAGTCATTCAGCTTCTTATTGAGAGCGATAGAAGCACTATAGTTTTTTAAAGCGGCGGCAAGATCTTTTTGTGCATGATTAATCATTGCTACATTGTGGTAAGACATTGCAACGCCATAATCGTCCTGAATCTGCTCCCTGATCTCAAGCGATTTTAAATAATACTTCAATGCCTCCGGATAATTGCCCTGCTTTTCCATTACGACGCCAAGGTTATTATAAGAATCCGCAATACTTTTTTTATCTCCGGTCTGCAGACGGATCGATAAGGCATCTTCATAGCTTGCAAACGCTTCAATTAAATTTCCCTGTTTGCGAAACACAATACCGCGGTTATTCAGCGTGCGCGCGAGAAGTTGTTTTCCTTCCGGAGTTTTAGTTATGGCGGAGGTACGGAAAATTTTTACAGCATTGTTGAGATAGTTAAGCGCCTCTTCAAAAGCATGAAGATTTGTAACTGAAGTTCCAAGCCACAAATAAGCTTCTCCCCTACCCTTGTCGTATTTTAATTTTTCCGCAAGCGCTAAAGCCTGCTTTGCAAAATAGATTGAAGTGTCCGGATCATTGTTCCTGAACTCCATTGCCAGCTCATTCAAAACATTTACTTTATTTGTGTCGGCTGAATTGTTTTTTGCAAGCGAAAGAAGTGAATCTATCCTGTTTTGGCCAGGCAGTGATAATGAAAAAAACAACAATGTTATTATAATGTATCCCAGATTCTTCATTTGTCCAGCATCACTTATTTGAGATAAGTCTGTTCAGGTTTCTTGCAATATATTTTTCGCTGGTGATGAGCGCGCTCTGAATCCGGCGGGCGTAACGGATGCTGTCCATTACTTCTTTCTGTTTTTCCTCCCCTGAAGCAGAAATCAACATATTATTAAACCTGGCGGCGACCGATTTCGCTTCAGGGGAGATGAAGCGAGCGAAATATTTCTTAAAGTTTTCTACCATGCAGGCGTTTTAATTCTTTATTTATGTAATATTCAGAAGTGACCAACGCGCTTTGAATGCGTTTTGCATAACGAATACTGTCCAATATTTCGCTCTGCTTCATCTCCACCAGATGTTTCTGCTCTTCGATAATTGTTTTTTGTTCGCGTGTAATACGCAATGTGCGCAAAATGTAAAATGCGAAACCCAGCACAAGCATTAAACCGGCCGCCACGGAAATCAGAATTATCCTTTGCTTTTTCGCTTCTGCCTGATGCGCGATCTCTCTTTTCTCCTGGCCAGCTTTCAGTTCGGCCTGTTTTTTCTCAAATTCATATTGCATTTGTTTTCTTACCGACGCCTTCCTTGTTTCCTGGTTGTTTATACTGTCTTTCATCTGCGTGTATAACTCATGCATTTCCAAAGCCAACGCACTTTTATTCTGCATTTTATACAGCTCATATAAATTAGAAGATGCGTTGACAATGCTTTCAGGATATCCAACCTCTTTTGAAAGCTTTAATGATTCTATCAAATAAGCTTCAGCGTCCTTATATTTTTTTTCTGTTTTTAAGATCATTCCCACGTTATTCATGGACCAGGCAACACCGCTCTTGTCTCCCAGTTCCTTATATAATTCTATTCCTTCCTTATATAAATCAAGAGCTTTTTTCAAATCACCCTGTTCAAAATATACAGTCCCCATATTATTGAGGACTACTGCAATTCCTGATTTGTTATTCAGTTCCCTGTGAATAGAAAGACTTTTTGAATAATTTTCAAGCGCGGCGGAAAAATTTCTCTGCTTATAAAAATTCAGCCCGATATTATTAAAACATAACGCGCTCCCCGATTTGTCTTTAAATTGCTCGTACAACTTAAGACTCTTCTTAAAACACTCAAGCGCTTTTGCAGGATCGCCCTAGTTCTGATAAATGTTTCCCAGGCTGTTTAAAGATGAAGCAACTCCCCGTTTATCACCGATCTCTTCCTGGATTGACAATGTTTTATGGAAATACTCAAGCGCGTTCGGAATATCCCCGCGCATATAATGAACGTAGCCAATGTTGTTGCTGGCGTTGGCAATTCCTTTTTTATAATTCAGTTTTTCAGCCAGTTCAAGAGAGCGCGTTGCATAATTTAAAAGTTCATTATCATCATAGCATTCATCACTGATCAGATAAAGAAGATCTGCTCT
>CBIHPU010000477.1:0-3486 GCA_966211935.1 uncultured bacterium
AAGTCGCTGAATTATGTTTTAATTAATCCTGCCGGCGAAAGATTTTTTGGCATTCCGCGTACGCAGATCATTGGTAAAAGTAATTATGATCTTACAACAAAATCTGAAGCTGATGTCCTTAAAGCGCAAGACATGGCAGCGGTGAAGAAAGGAGAACTGTTTGAAATTCCCGAAGAATCTGTAAATACCAAATTTGGAAAGCGATGGTTGCAGACAAAGAAAATTCCGATAATGGATGAAACGGGTAAGCCAAAGTTTCTACTCGGAATTTCACGTGATATAACTGAGCAGAAGAAATTGGAAAGCGAAAGGAATAAGGCTGAAAAGCAATTGAGAGAGAATGAAGAACGCATGGCCATGATCCTTGAGAATATCGGTGAGGGTGTTGTTGTGGCAAATCCTGACAATAAAATTGTTCTTTCAAATCTCATGGCTGAAGATATTTTTGAAACGGATCACATCAGATCAATCGACTGGTCAGAAGACTGGAATATTTATTATTCGGATGGAAAAACGATTTTTCCCGCGCAAAATTTACCGCTTGAAAGAGCTTTAAGAGGGGAGATCAGCGATATGGAAATTGTACTTCAGAATCCGGAAACAAAAAAGAAAAAATTGCTGCAGGTTACCGGCAGACCCATTCGCAATGATAAAGGAGTTGTTGTTGCCGCAGTAGCAACAATAAAAGATGTTACACGTTTCAAAAAACTGGAAAAAGCCCTGGAGGAAAGCAGAAAACTTATAGGTTTCGGGCGTGCACGTTATGAAGAGCTCGAAAAGGAAATGGAAAAAGGAAATGAGTTGAAAACCGAGAAATTACAGGAGGATGAAAAAAAAGGTGAAGAATTGAACAAACAGGAGAAGGAGAAAAAAGAATTTGAAAAAAATAAAACAGATGAATTTACTATACACAAGTTTCCGCCAGCTCCGCCCGAACAGTAAATGTGATGTTTTGTTTTTCGATGGAAAATTAAACAATTATAAAAATTAAACGATGAGTGTAGCAAGGGAAAAATGGATTCTGCCTGGATTTATCCTGAATGTGCTGCTGATTATTTTCATTGGTGTTTTGTTGAATCTTAAACAGAATACAATAAATGAAGTGCGCAAACTTGAAAAGAACAGCAAAGATTTTTCAATTAATATTCAGGACTTTTTAAAAGCTGCCAGCCGTATTGGGAACCGAACGTATGGTTACGTTTATACCGGTAACGGCGAATTCTTACTGGCAATCAATGAAGGGTACCTTAAGGTTGCTGCCACCCGCCTGAAAGAAAATTCAATAGGCAAAGAAGCGCAAGAGAAGAGCTTCAGTAAACTTTTTGCGTTGTCAGACAGTTTGCTTCAAATCAGTGTTTGGTTTATTGAAAGAGCTAAAACGAATATTGATGAGTCAACACTTGCTAAAGTTGGTCAAAGGCATGTTGATGTTATTGATAGTTTAAGTGGTGTCACACACCAGCTTGAAATTTTGGAATCCAGGTTGTACTCAGAAGCGATTGAAGCAAAAGAAAAAAAGATTAACCTTCTCAATATTTTGCAGTGGGTTTCTTTGGTAATCCTGGTTGCGGCCTTGTTTGTAGTTTATTTAATGATCAGGTATTATTTAACATCCAGAAAGGAAGTAGAAAAAAAACTTGCTGCTTCAAAGGTGCTGCTCCAGTCAATAGTTGATAACACCAGTACACCTGTTTCAGTAAAAACTATCAGCGGCGATTATCTTCTCGTGAATAAACAATTTGAACAATTGTACAATACTACCAATGTTATTGGAAAAAACGACGAACAACTGTTCCCATATGAAGATTTGGCGAAAGAAAGATCATCCGACATTGCAGTCATTAAGTCGCTTAAAGAAATTAAATACGAAGAGACGTTTAAAAGAAATGGAAACGTTTTGACTTACTGGTTCGTTAAATTTCCAATTAAAGACGCTTTCGGAAACGTGATAGGAGTGGGAACAATTGGTAGTGACATTACCGAACAGAAAATAGAAGATGAGGAATTAAAAGCCAAAGAGGCGCAGTTAAAGACTATTATTGACAACGGACCGGACGCGGTAATCGTGATTGACGAAGAAGGAAAAATAATTAAATGGAATCCTAAAGCGCAGGAATTGTTTCATTACACAGAGCAGGAAGTTGTAGGTAAGCCAATGCATGAACTGATCATGTCGCAGGAATTTTGGGACAAGCACATGGGCGGAATCCACAAATTCCTGGATACAGGTGAAGGACCGATGTTGAATAAAACGGTTGAAGTTACCGCGCATACCAAAGAGAATAAGCCGTTGGATATTGAGCTGACTGTCTCTACAACTAAAGCAAACAAGAAATTTATTTTTATTGCCTTTATAAGAGAGATTGCACAGCGTAAGCGTCAGCAGAAAGAAATAATGGAGTCAAAAAACTTTGTCGATTCAATTATTGAAAATATTCCGGATATGATTTTTGTGAAGGATGCGCAGGAGTTGCGATTTGTACGCTTTAATAAAGCGGGGGAGAAGCTGCTGGGATATTCCCGTAGTGAATTAATAGGGAAAAATGATTATGATTTCTTTCCTAAAGAACAGGCGGATTTTTTTCACGCTAAGGATATGGAAGTGTTGGAAAAGGGAATAATGGTGGAAATTGACGAGGAGGAAATTGACACAAAGAACGGAAAACGTTTGCTGCACACTAAAAAAATTCCTATTTCTGACGAAAAAGGAAAACCATTGTATTTGGTTGGAATTTCCTATGATATTACTGAAAAAAGAAGGCTTGAAAAGGAGCGCTTCAAAATGGAGAAAATGCTGAGGGAAAATGAACAGCGTATCCGTCTTATTCTGGAAAACATTGGTGAGGGAGTAATTGTAGCTGACTCCGCAGAACATGTTGTCTTGTCTAATCAAATGGCTGAAGAAATATTTGAGACGAGTGAAATCACTACATCCGACTGGTCTAATTACTACAATATTTATTATCCGGATGGAAAAAGAGTTTTCCCTTCACAAAACCTTCCGTTGGAAAGGGGATTGAAAGGAGAAGAAAGTGATATGGAGATCTTGGTTGAGCATCCTGAAACACGAAATAAAAAATTACTTCATGTTTCCGGCAGACCGATAATTGATGAAGATGAAAAAATTATTGCTGCGGTATCGACAATTCGTGATGTTACCAGTTATAGAAATCTGGAAAAGGCGCTCGAAGAATCCGAGGTGAAATATAGAAGGTTAATTGGTTTTGGTCGGGAAATTGCTAAGGAAAATGAAGAAAACAAAACTGTGGGCGAAGATGAGACGCTTACAGATAGTGAGACGCTGGAACAGGAAATCAGGGAGCGGGAAAAGCAGAAGGCCAGGAAAGAAAAACTTGAGGAGCAGAAAAAAGAAGAAAAAGAAAAGGAAGAAATTGAAAATGATGAGGAAAATTCAAAGGTAACTGAAGAAGAGAAAGAAAAGAAAGAAAAGAAAGATCTGTTCAAGGTAAATGAGGATGAGAATAT
>CBIHPU010000478.1:0-3472 GCA_966211935.1 uncultured bacterium
GCATTCCTAAAGTACCGAAAGCGGCCCACAGGCTAATCCATGTTGCTGTCTTAAGAAAGAAAGCAATTACAAAAGCGGAGATCCCAAGCGCCGCGCTGATTATTCCGAAATTTCTAAGTTTTTTAAAGTTCAGGTTCCCAACAAAACGAATTTTATTATTTGTACTCCGAATGTAACCAGTACGCTTCGCGCTTGTTGCGTCAGAAATAATATAAAGATCAACAGCTTTCTTATCGTCGGAACAGAATTGTTTCTGAGCATCATAATAATGTTTCATTCTTTCTTCCGCCATAATTACAGCATCCACACCCTGGTTGTCATCAATTCCTCCATCCATCAAACCAATAGGATAAACAATCTTATCCCCATCACTTGCCTGTTGCGGCAACAATGATCTGTCTTTAAGATACACCGCGCCGGGATGAATGAAATCATCAGGAAAATTTATGGGTTCAAATCCAAACGGAAAACAGGAAGAAGCTGCAATAATATCTGCCAGCCTTATCTCTCTTGCCATTTGGTGCGGAATATGAATTTTTTTATTTCCAATATATTCATGCGTGTTTCCGGGAATACTGGTTTCAAGTCGTTCGGCTTTCTGAAACCTGAAAGGCATAGCAAAATTAAATTCAGTTGCATTAAAACTGATTTCTTTCAAATGTATTTCCGGAGTTTCCTCCCATAACAGACCAAAATTTTCAGATTCAAATTCACGATGATATAATGCCGCAAAAGCGTTGATGAGTGTGCGCTGTCTTCCTTCCACCCAGTTGCGATCGTCTGACAAATACTGCAAAGCTTCCTCAACCAGATCATCTTTAGCAAGAAAGGTGTACATGGATTTGTAAAAATCCTGGAAGTCTCCGCCTTTTTTTAATGTAGCCGCGTATTTAGCTCCAACAAAAGTGCCGGCAGAAGATGTAGCGATAATTCTGGTACGCGAAAGAAGATCCTGATTTTCGTAAGTGATACGATTCAAATAAGACAAAACGCCAAGATGGAACGCGGAAGCGCGAAATCCTCCGCCAGACAAAGAAATCGCGATGTTGCTGAAGGGTTTTTTAGGTAGCCGCGCACGCTTTCTTGTTTTTAATTTTCCACGCTTTTTATCCATAAAACATTTACCTACAAAAGATACGGATTTTCATTAACACTCAAAACAAAAACCGCATGCTTACTTTTTTCACCTGTTCACCGCAAGGTTAGTTGTATCTCTGAAACGCATCAGGTTAATCTGCGAGATATCGCTTCCGTAATTCGCGTTGATTGATTTGATGAATTCATTTGCCAGAAGTGCCTGGCCCAACGCGTTAATATGTAATCCGTCGAGCGAAAAAATTCCCGCTGTATTGATTTGAACTTTCAGGGATTTAGGATTAATTGATCTGTCGGGTTTTGTCTGCATTAAAAAACGGTGCAGATCTACGAGTGCAAGTTTTTCTTCCCGCGCCGCCCCTTTTATTTCATTATTGAATTGCAGGATCGCTTTTCTTATTTCCCATACCTGAAGTGAAGAGAGATAATATTTTTCGGGTACCGGTAATTCCGCTTTCAGGTATTTTTCCTTGAGAGGATCGAACACGATATCATACAACATCAATTCATCTTCCTTCAGCTGTCTCACGCCACTGCTAAACGAAGGATCACACACCAGGTAAGAACTTGGACCTTCAAAAAATTTCACTCCTTTCCCTGCATATTTTTCATTCAGATTTTTAGCTTCTGAAAAAGTGAGACGCAAACCATTATGTGGTATGCATGTAAAATAAGGAATGGAAAGTATATCGGGTAAAGTCGCAATAGCACCTTTGATTCTACTTGAAACAAATGGATGTAATATTTCTGATAAGCTTTTTTTGAAATGAGAAAGTGGAGTGATCACATCGGTAGTGCCCCCTTTCACCGCGTAAATCAAAACATCGTTATTTCCTATCAGCAATGTAAAAAAGGAGGGATTTAATTTTAACGCGTCAGAAATTATTGAAGCGGTGCGCGGTTCAGACGCGACCCGTGTAAAATAAGGATTGAAATTTCCGGGTCCGTTTTCCGGATTTCCGTAACCGGGCAGCACGAGAGAATAGCTCTTCGCAGCGGGAATTCCCAGATTATTAAAAGGTCCTTTTTCTGCATATATGTTGGACGAAAAAACACCCAGGTCTCCGGTTTCAGCCATGAATGTCAGATCCATTTCTTTTCCATCTTCAGAACTCTGAATGATTCGGGCATTACCATTAAACCCGATCCCAACAGAAGATTGAGGCATTAAAGGCTGCCTGAATTTACCTCCGCCTGCTTCCGCAAACTGGGCAGCAAGCAGATTAGTAAAAGATCTTATCTGACCCTCATAATACAACGCTGCATCTGTATAGCCGGCGGAAATTGAGTCACCTAACGCGACGTAACAGGACAAATCAACACGGTTCTCCTCGTTTTTCATTTTAGTCCTTTTTATTTGTTACGTAATTCAGCGACTAATGTTACAAATATCCGCAAAGGAAAAATCTCCAATCGCAAAAAACATTACAGTAAACAAATCAATGTGCGTAATGAAAACTACATCTTTTTAGCCGCTAATAATTTTTCTATCTACGACTATAAAGTTTATGTACGTATTTACACTTAGATAAGTAGTTAAGCATAAAATCATTATTCTATTGAGATATGTTAATAGCTCAGTTAATAATGAGTTAATATTTTAATTAATTTGTAGCAGAACAGGATTTGAACTGAAGTTCAACAGATTCTTAACAAATTTCCTGGTTAATCCCAACGAATATGATTAGAAAAATACAATTATTTTTTTCTCTGGTAATTGCTTTAATTGTTTTTTCTCCGGAGAAAAACTTCGCCCAATCAGCTTGTCAAGCCTGCACCGGCGTTACAACATTTACAGCAAATCTTTCAGCCACTCCAAACAACACGTACACCGTAACCAGTATAAGAAACGGACTGTGTTGCCAGGGTTCAGGTTCTGACCGTTGTGTCCGATTTGAAGTAAGCGTCCATCCGCTTGCAACTCAGATTCAATTCCTCGTAAGTACAGGAAACAACGGTACATGGCAAATTGATTGCGGAGGAACGCTCTATACACCCGCCTCTCAACCGTGCCTTGGAGGATTAACTAACTTTTGTATTACCTATTGTAACCCGGGTGGCGCAGCTGATACCTATACAATCACTACAAGCAGCGGTTTTTCTGCAGGAGCAGATATAAATTTACGCGCGGGATGCGCAGGATTACTTACAGTTGGCGGCCTTAACGAATCTTCTATAACGTGGAACTCTGTCTTTCCGGGTACGGCTGGACAATACAACTCATATTTATCCTGTACATCAGCCTGCGACACTTCTATAATTAATCCAGCTGCCGGAGCGCCCACATTTGTTGATTACCGTGTTTGCGGAACAGCAACCGGATGCAGTGTAGGAAGCTATTGTGATACTCAACGCGTTTACATATCACCTTCACTCA
>CBIHPU010000479.1:0-3471 GCA_966211935.1 uncultured bacterium
CAAGGTCAGTGCTGGCAGGAAGAAGATCCAGGAAAGGAGTTTCTGTTTTAAGAATAACATCTTTTGGTGCCGCCAGATCCATTATACACTCATACACGGTAGTTTTGATGTTTCGCGGTTCGTGACCTACACCCGACGTTGCGTTTGCCTGCGGATCCGCGTCCACCAACAGCGTTTTATACTCCAGCACGGCTAAACTTGCCGCAAGGTTAATGGCTGTAGTGGTCTTCCCTACTCCTCCCTTTTGATTGGCTATTGCAATAATTTTTCCCATAATTAATTTCCCGGTTTTGAAAGCCCTTTAGTAATCGTTTCTCCAATCGTCATCAGCTTAAGTGATTTGCCACTCTGTTTAAATTTAGCAAGCGCCACTTCCTGATCTATTTTAATATATCCAAATGTATCGAAATGCATCCCAATAATATCATTGCAGTTGATGAATTCTGAACAAAGCATTGCATTTTCCGGTCCCATTGTGAAATTATCACCGATAGGTAAAAACGCGAAATCAATTTTCCTGTATTCACCAATCAGTTTCATATCATAATGCAAGGCTGTGTCGCCGGCATAATAAAAATTGCCTTCACTGCTTTCAACAACAAATCCCATCGGATTTCCCCCGTAAGTTCCGTCCGGTAAACTGCTGCTGTGCACCGCGTTCACGCATTTTACCGAACCAAAATCCAGCATAATTTTTCCGCCAGTATTCATTGGATGCGTATTGCTCACGCCCTGCTTTTGCAGCCAGCAGTGGATCTCCCAATTTGCTATCACTTTTGCGCCGGTGCGTTTGGCAATTGCTACTGCGTCAGCCACATGGTCCTCATGACCGTGACTGAGCAAAATGTAATCGGCAGGAACTTCATTCACTTTGATGTGCTTCGCCAATTCATTCGGAGAAATGAAAGGATCGAACAAAAGATTTTTTCCGTTGATACTTACACCAAAACAGCTATGTCCGTAATATGTTATCTGCATCCGTTTTTTTGTCGTAAAATTGTTCTCTGAAGAACGGGTAAAATTAATTTATTTTATCTGCTTTAAAATTAAAGAGTGCTTTTAAGGCCATTTAAACTTTTAATGTAGTTTTAAACAAATTCCATGTTAATAATTTATGTCTGAAATCTGCATAATATCAGGTACTAACAGAAAAGAAAGTAAAACTTTTGAAATTGCTAAAATCTATCAACATGTGTTGAAAGATAAAAACATGGAATCCCGGATTTTTTCACTAACTGAATTGCCGGAGAATTTTGCTTTTGCGGATATGTTCAACACCAAAAGCCCCGCGTTCAATAAGATCATTGAAACATATCTTGTAAAACACGACAAATTCGTTTTCGTGGTTCCAGAATACAACGGAAGTTTTCCTGGTGTATTAAAAACGTTTCTGGATGCAGTACATCCCCGTTACTGGACAGAGAAAAAAGCGGCGCTTGTTGGAGTTTCTGAAGGACGCGCAGGAAACTTACGGGGAATGGAGCATCTTACAGCTATTCTTCACTATCTTAAGATGCACGTTTATCATTTTAAAGTATCTGTACCGCGCATCAACAGAATTCTTGAAGATAAAGATCCACAGCTGACAGAAGACATGCTGAATGTTTTTTCCCGACAGGCGGATGGAATTATCCGTTTCTGATTTGTTTACATTTCTTTTGAAAATTAAAGACAGATTTACTTCTCCCGCCGGAAATTCGCACGTATTTTTGTATAATGAATCTGAAACGTGCGGCTGGTTATTTTGTTCTATGCTGCTTTCTGGCATCCTGCCAGGATGAGGATTCTGTAAAAAACCGGGGCGATGGTCTAACGGATTTCAACATGCCGGTTCGCAAACTTTCACGCAAGCAACAGCACGAAGCCTACCGGCTCGACACTTTGTTTACATTGCTGTATCAGTCAGGCGCGTTTAACGGAAATGTGCTGCTTGCGCACAATGATACCATTGTTTACCAGAAAAGTTTCGGTTTCGCTGATAAGGAGAGAAAGATGTTGCTGCACGACAGCTCCGCATTTCAGCTTGCTTCCGTTTCAAAAACGCTTACTTCTGCAGCCATACTAATTCTCATTGACCAGGGAGTAATAAAATTAGATGATCCGGTAACAAAATTCATTGATGATTTCCCCTGGCCTAAGGTGAATGTAAAGCATTTGCTAACGCACCGCAGCGGGTTACCAAATTACATTTACATGTGCTCGCCCATGCTTAAGGATCGTAAATGTGCTTTTGACAATGAAGAAATGATCTGCCTGCTCGACTCAGCTAAACCGAAAGAGTATTACGATCCGGGTGATCAGTTCAATTATTCCAATACAAACTATTTTTTGCTGGCCAGTATTATTGAACGCGCGACAGGAATGTCCTATAATAATTATTTAAGGAAAAAGATCTTTGAACCTCTTGGAATGAAGCATACTTTTTTCGCGACGGACAGTATAATGCTCAATAGCTTCCGGGAAACGCATGGTTATACTTTCAAATGGAGCAGGGTGAATTCAGATCCCTATGACGGAGTTTTAGGCGATAAAGGAATTTACAGCACAACTTCAGATCTGCTTCGGTTCTCAAACGCCTTCTTCGGAGCGAAACTATTCAATAAAAAATTGCTGGAGGAAGCAATTTCTCCGCACAGTCCGGACACGAAAAGTCAGAACTATGGTTATGGTTGGAGAATGGTGAATTACGCAAACAATGATCCCGAAAAAATAGTTTATCACAACGGATGGTGGCACGGTTACCGTAACGCTTTTCAACGAAGATTAAAAGACAACACCACGCTTATTATTCTTAGTAACCGGCTGAACAAATCTGTTTATGCAACATGGCGCGTTTTTAATGCAATGGATGGAGCGCCTGATACAACCGGCTTGAAAGAACAGATTGTAAAAGAAGATGAATAACGCAACAACAGATTAATGTTGCAGCTTACCGATTTCATTTTCTTTTCTTTTCCTCATTCCATCTAAATAATTAATTTCGTTTATTACACATTTGTTATTTTTCTGATTTTATGAAAATCGGTATAAAGCTGACCATTTCTTTTTTGCTTATTGCTTTTTTGTCAATGATGGTGGTCGGAGTTATTTCTTACTACAAAGCAAAAGGATCTTTGGAAGCTGAATCCTTTAATCGTCTTACGGCGGTAAGGGAAATGAAGTCAAATCAGATTGAAGACTATTTCCAGCAGATACATGATCAGTTACTCACTTTCGCGGAAGATCAAATGATAATTGACGCGATGAAAGATTTTAAAAAGGGATATAATGTAATTGACGCGGAGCTGAAATTAAGTTATGACAGCATAAAAAAAATTGATCCTGCGCTGAATTCATACCTGGAGAGGGAATATTTGTTTCGGCTGAATAAAAATCTCAGTATACCCGTACAACTTGAGGACGAAAGCGCACGCGGGAAAAATGCACGTATCCTGCAGTATCAATATATTGTTCAGAATCCGAATGAAGTTG
>CBIHPU010000480.1:0-3465 GCA_966211935.1 uncultured bacterium
ACCTGCAAGAATGATCGCTTCTTTTTTTGCCACAGTAAATTATTTTCTTGGGAACATTTTGATCTCAACCATTTCACAAATACTGTGTCCGAGCAGCATATGACATTCCTGGATACGTGGCGTGTCCTTGCTTGGAATATTGATGAGATATTTTGAATGATCTTTCATTTTCCCCCCCGTTTCTCCTGTAAAGCCTACGGTGATCATTCCGAGTTCGTTTGCTTTCTGCAACGCTTTCACAACATTGGGAGAATTACCGCTGGTGCTTAAACCTATCAGCACATCTCCTTTTTTTCCGCTTCCGGCAATATAACGGCTGTAAATTTCATCGTAAGAATAATCATTGGCTACTGCCGTGATATAAGATGTGTTCACATGCAGGGCTTCCGCAAATAGTGGAGGACGGTCATAATAAAATCTTCCTGTAAGTTCCGCTGCAAGATGCTGGGCGTCCGCGGCACTTCCTCCGTTTCCGCAGAAAAAAACTTTGCCTCCGTTTTTATAGCAGTTTACAATTTCATCAATCACTTTTGAAACAACAGTAAGAAGTTTTTCATCTTTCAGTACCGTCGTTTTTAAGTCAATTGAACTCTGTATTTTATTTTTCAGAAAATCTATCATGGATCTGTGAAATTTCAGTGGCTAAGGTAAGATTTTTGGATTAAGGAAGTGTTAACCACGAGGCACTGAGAAACGGAGTTGCATGGAGAATAGAATTATTGACGGGATTTTTGGATTAAGGTCGGGTTTACCACGGCACAGAGTGAAGATAGCAGAGGAACATGGAGCTTTTTAAGCCGCAAATTTCGCTGATTAGCGCGACTTCGGTATCACATTAAACTTCAAAAAAAAACACGGTTACACGGAGAACTGAATTATCGACGGAGTTTGAGTTGGTAAACCTGATTTCGATGTCGGATGGTTTGCACCAGAACTTGAAACTTTGAACCTCAAACTTTAAACTAACTCAGAACTCAAGGTACGGCGTCAGTTTTTTAATCAAATCGTCACTTAAACTTCCAACTTTTAAAAGGTCGTCTGCAGTTTTATATAAGCCATGTTTCTGGCGATAGTTGACAATACTTTGAGCGATAATGAATTTTATATAAGCGTGCTTTCTCATTTCATCAACGGTGGCGGTATTCACGTTGATTTTTTTAATTTGTGATGGATCAACCGTGACTTTTTCGCTGAACAAATTATAAAGCGAATCTCTCATGCCATAAATTTCCCGCAACTGTTCTTTATTTGCAAAACCTCCCAGGAGATTACGGTAAATGATAATACGTCTGCTTAGCGCCGGACCAATTCCATTCAGGGAAATGAGTTGCAATGAATCTGCCGAGTTGATCTCTACTACTTTTTTCATTGGAGGAGGTGCCTGGAGAGCAGGTGAGGAACTGGCGAATTTAGTATTTGATTCAACCGCGATCAAAATATACGGTTCAAGTTTATTGAATAAGTTGTCTGTAACTCCGTACACTTTCTTCAGATCCTGAGCGCTCTTAAACTTTCCACCTTTATTTCTGAAATTATTCAACACATTAAAAACTTTTTCAGAAAATCCGAGTTGCTTAGCCTGGGAGGCAGTTAATGTGTTTGGATCAAATGCGAAGAGCGCGTTCTCTTTTTTATTTGCGCCTATTATTTTTGTCGCTGTATCAACAGTGTTATTCAATGGTTTTTTTCGGGTTGCAGAAACTGTTTCCAGAGGCGAAATTTTAATAGAAATATTTTTTTGAGATGACCGGATCCAGATGAGTGAAACTGTCAGAAGAAAAATAATGGAAAGTAATGCGATCAGGCCGTTTCTTTCGCGACGGTTGAACGAAAAATATTTTTTAAAGAATCTTCCCAGCTGCGACATAGAAAAATTTACTTAATCTTTAGTTCTTTGCCGATTTGTTCGTTGATATTTTTTCGGTTACCATATAAACCGGAATTCCCAAAGCGACAATTCCCAATCCTATCAGCGTTGGTCCTGGTTTGTAAAATAACAAATCAATGCAGATGGCCAGAGTAATTAAGATGTATAAGGCGGGAACAATTGGATATCCAAACGCTTTATAAGGACGTTCCGCGTCCGGTTCTTTTTTTCTCAGAATAAAAACTCCTCCTATTGTGATCATATAAAAAATAAGTGAAGCAAAAGTTGCATAACCAAGCAGATCGCCGTATGATCCGGTCAGACACAAAACACCTGCCCATATTCCCTGTATAACAAGTGAGTTGCCGGGAACTGCATTGTCATTCAGATCCGCAGCTCGTTTAAAAAACAACCCGTCTTTAGCCATCGATTGAAACAAACGCGCGCCGGCCATGATCAACCCGTTGTTGCAACCAAAAGTTGAAACCATGATAAGTACTGCCATCATGATCTGGGCTGAACTTCCAAAAATCGCCATCATAGCTGCAGCGCCAACACGTTCCTTTTCCGCGAACTGTATTCCCAGTTCAGTAACTGTTTGTCCGTCATAATCGCCTTTCAGCGGAAGCAGGCACAAATACGCGACATTTGCCAGCACGTACAAAATGGTAACAATAAAAGTTCCTAAAAATAATCCCAGCGGGATATTTCTTTTCGGATCTTTTATTTCAGCAGCGATAAATGTTACGTTGTTCCAGGCATCTGAAGAAAAGAGTGATCCCAGCAGTGCCGCTCCAATCGCGCCCCACAACAGCGCTCCGGAGATCGAGTGAGTCTCCACTCCTGTTATATCTCCGTTTGCATTATAGATGTAATTGGTTTGTGTGACGTTACTGAAAGTGTCCTGAAAATTCATTTTAAAAATTCCGCTGCCCCAGCCAAAATAAATTCCGATCACAATCAAACCAAACAACGCTAATAGTTTTGCAGATGTAAAAACGCGTTGAATTATTTTTCCTCCCTGTATTCCTCTCGTATTGATCCACGTTTGAAAAGCGATGATAGCAACTGCGAGTAATTGCGCGTAGTTAACTTTGAAAGTGCCGATCTGAAACAAAATATGATCCTCTCCGAAAAATGCCACATGGATATTTTTTCCGGTAACGGGATCAATGGCATCTACAAAAAAAGGAAAAACAAGACTTGAATACTTTGCGAAAGCAACGGCGACGGCAGCAATCACTCCTGTCTGGATCACTGAAAAAACTGTCCACCCATAAAGAAACGCCGTGAATTTGTTGTAAGCTCTTTTGATGTAAACATATTGTCCGCCGGCGTTCGGCATCATGCCAGATAATTCTCCGTAACTGAGCGCCGCAAAAACGGTGATTAGTCCGGTAAGGATCCAGCAAACGATCAACCATCCCGCGCTTGCAACCATGCGTGACATTTCCGAGGCGACAATAAAAATTCCCGAGCCGATCATTGAACCGGCAACAAGCATTGTTGTATCGTAAAGATTTAAACTGCGTTTTACTTCCTGTTGCGGCATATTTTATTAAAATAAAAAGGCGGTATCGCTACCGCCTTTGATGCAA
>CBIHPU010000481.1:0-3463 GCA_966211935.1 uncultured bacterium
GTTATCTCAAGCAAAGAAACATCGCCTCCATCCGCGTGCAGATAGGGACGAATGCTTTCCAGCGCATCCTCAATCTTCTTTATCAGTATTTCATTGCTCATCTTAAAAAAATTATCAATTAATCCGTCAGCATTCTACTTTCTCAGCAGCATTTTTTATAGCGATCTGTTGCGCTGTTGCCTTCACAAGTTCTTTGAATGCCAACGCTTGCGGTGTGTTATCCTGCAGCACGGCAGGTCTTCCGGCGTCTCCTCCTTCACGAATGCTTTGCACCAATGGAATCTGTCCCAAGAATGGAAATTTATATTCTTCAGCAAGTTGTTTTCCTCCTTCTTTTCCAAAAATGTAATACTTGTTATTCGGAAGTTCTGCAGGAGTAAACCAACTCATGTTTTCTACCACACCTAAAATCGGAACATTGATCTGGGGAATACGGAACATGCCTATTGCTTTGCGTGCATCCGCCAACGCGACTTCCTGCGGGGTGGTTACAATAACAGCGCCGGTTAAAGGAACCGCACTTACCAATGACAAATGTATGTCGCCCGTGCCGGGAGGAAGATCAACGATCATGTAATCAAGATCGCCCCACCACGCGTCAGCCAGCATTTGCGTCAACGCTTTCTGAGCCATTGGGCCTCTCCATGCAATTGGCTGGGCTGGATCCGCGAAAAATCCGATCGATAATATTTTTACACCATAACTCTCTACTGGAATAATATGATTCTTTCCTTCAATTTCTTTTACTTCCGGTTTCTCTGTAACAACATCAAACATTAATGGGATACTTGGCCCGTAAATGTCCGCGTCAATCAACCCGACTTTTGCGCCTGTTGCTGCAAGACCTGCTGCAAGGTTGCTGGAGATTGTTGACTTACCAACTCCTCCTTTTCCACTCACAACAGCAATAATATTTTTCACTCCCGGCAACATTGGACGATCATCCTTCTTGCTTGAAGTAACGTTGGCTGTCATATGCGCCTTCACAATCGCGTCTTTATCTACATAATGTTTAATCGCGTTAATGCACGCGTTTTGTATCATGTCCTTCAGCGGACACGCAGGCGTTGTAAGTACAACGCTGAACGAAACTTCTTTGCCGTGAATTTCCACATCGCGCACCATGCCGAGTGTAACTATATCTTTCTTGAGGTCCGGATCATCAACATAACTCAGCGCCTCTAATACCTTTTCCTTTGTGATCATAGGAGTGAAATGAGTACGCAAAGATAGGAATTTTGCGCCCCCTCAGGCCGTTTTTTATCAGATATAAACAGCAGCTATTCATTTGTCGCAAATTTATTCGTGAAACTATATAAAGAGCGATCCACTTAACGTCTTTTATCCTTAAATTTTTTTATTCTTCACTCTAAATAAGGTCCTTTGTATCTGCTTTTAACCGTTTAATGTGCAGAGAGATATGAGCAGGTTGTTATCGGTTTTTTATATAATTTTTACAGTTCAGATTCTGTCCGCCCAGGTTGGCAGCGTTAATGAACTTATAGATATCCCAGACGTGGATGTTGAAATTTATCGACCAAAAAAAGATACGCCTTATGTGTTTGTTCCCTCCGGTTTTGCAGCAAGCGAAGTAAAAAACACCAAAACGCCTGACTCGTTAAAGAATCATGTTGTATACAAAGTGGTGTTAGTGTATTCCGCTTACCACAAAAGCGAAAATTTCAACCAGGAAAAACTTAATTATGACAGGTGGAATAAACTTTTTCTTAAAAACCCTGAACTATTCAGTAACGGAGGAACATCTTATTTGAATATCCGTCAGACTTCGGCAACAACAGACACTTCCGCAAAGAAGCTGATGCATGGATTTTATATTTATTACCGTCAGCCTGCTTTGGCAGAAGCAAGAAAAAAAGAAGTGGATGATCTGAAAGAATTCATGACAACGATTGGAGTGGATCTGAAGGACAGCATTGAATCGCCGTCATTAGTTACACTTGCGAAGAAAGCAAAGTTGAAACCGGATGATGATGAAGAAACAACATCTTTAGCGGAGCGAAAAGAAACTTTTTGGTCGCCAAAGCGAACCAGAGATAAATTCGCGTGCAGGCAACCGTTTTACGGCAACGGACCTTCTGATATTGAAGATTTTTTTAACTCGACGGTGAAGTTGTCAAAGCGATTAAAGAAAAAAAGAAAACCAGTTGACACTGATATTATTCTGCGACTTCATTTCAACGGCTCATTGGTTTCGGCGCGCATTATCAGTTCAAATAAAGAGTTTGCGCCGGAAATTTCAACTGCGGTAAAAAAAATGAAACGCTGGAATCCTTCAATTAAAAATGGAATGACAGTTAAGAGTGATGTTAGATTCAAACTGCGTTACAGCGACGGTAAATTTAATTTGATGGGAGCTCCGCTTGTTGCAAGGCAACTACAGAAATGTGATTGTTGTACACCCGACAGTTTACTTTTTGCGGAGATGGATCCAACTACACTTACAATGAGTGAAATGGCAGACTTTCTGCCCGTCTTTTCTCCGGAAGATTCAATAATTAAAAAAGTGAGTGATCGGAATCCTGATATGCGTGATCTTTTAGTTGCTGTAGATCTGACAGGAAGCATGAGTCCTTATATCATGCAGGTTATTTCATTAATGGAAGAACTGACAATTACAAGATCTCCTGAAGTGAAGTGCTTTTCACTTTTTAATGACGGTGATGACAAAGAAGACAGGAAAAAAGAAATCGGGAACACCGGAGGAATTTATATTGTTCACGGAGATATTACGTTGAAAAAACTGGGAAGAACAATTCTTCAGGCAATGCAGAAAGGGAGTGGGGGAGATACACCCGAAAATAATATCGAAGCGGTGCTTAAAGGATTGAAAGCTTGCCCTGAATGTAAAGATGTTGTAATGGTGGCCGATAATTTCGCTACGCCGCGCGATGGAAAATTATTGCCAGAAATTAATATTCCAATTCACTGGATTATTTGCGGGGGTGAAGAAGGGCTCAATTCCGAATACCTCGATCTTGTAAGACAAAACAAAGGTTATTTGCATACATTGAATTACGACGTGAAAGATCTTCATCTTGCAAAAGAAGGCAATGTAATAAAAGTCGGTGAGCAGGAATTTATTTTGAAAAATGGAAAATTCAGAAAGAAGCTGCAATCAACCTGAGCTCGTCAGTTGTCGCCCGGCAATCTTACGGGACGGATCCTGTCCTTGACAATGAAAGCATTCGGAAAATCATATTTGATGAGTTTAAAAAACTCATATGCTTCCATTTTCGTCTGAAAATCACCAACTAGAATTGTAAAGTTCGGTGCGGACCATCTCTCATAGGCGCGAACATCCCCATATTTTTTAAGGAAGGCTGCTTTTACCGCTCTTGCCTTATCCTTGTCTCCGCCAAAATGAATTTTTACACGATAGCCACTGTATTCACCGTCATTTTTTTTATGGTACTCAATTTTTTTCTCGCGGATCTCTTTTACA
>CBIHPU010000482.1:0-3460 GCA_966211935.1 uncultured bacterium
ATCACTCACATATATATACAATCTGTAATTCGATAATTCCGCGGGTATTTTTATTTTAACCGCGAATTCACTTTCCGTTTCCTCGACACAATCCACCTTTTGCAGGTAATCGTCTTTTAAAACAATCCACTCAATATCCAACTCTTCATTATAGGAAGTCTTTGGCCTGGCAATGAAAGTGCATTCGCGCAAAGGCTCTATTTTATCTGGCGTTACAATCGTGAAGACCGGAAGATTGTCCTCCTTTTCATTCTTCCACGCTTCTTTTAATGCGTAATACCCTGGCTTCAATCTCCCTTTATAATCACAAATCCCAAACCAGGTATAGCTTCCTTCCATTCTGTCCTGCCAGCAATATGCGAAGCCACCAAGATTGTATCCCTTTTTTCCTTCAACGTATGTTTGCCATTGCGTTTTATACCATTCATACTTTTCATCGTCATCCTGTTCCAGCAACAATCCGTTTTTCATCTTGTTGTATTTCGGATCCCAATAACCGCGTGGTCCGAATTCAGATACAATGTATGGTCGAAGGGAATCAAATTGCCAGAATACGTGATTAAGTTTACTGATCTGTTCCTCGTAATAAGAATTGATTCCAATAATGTCCACGGAAGGCGCGCCGTCATGAAAAGCAGCTATTTCTCCGGGCAGCTGATATTCTTCGTGCTCCATCGCACTTATCACGGGCCGGGTAGAATCTAACTCGTGAATGCGCTGTGCCATATGTTCTATCATTTTTACATAATGCAAGCGAACGAGCCCGAGATATGGTTTTGCAAAATTGTGTTTCAGTTGTCCCCACGTCTCATTTCCAACTGCCCATGCAAGAATTGCTTTACAATCCTTAAATTCCATCACCTTCTCTTCTACGTGACGAATGTATTCCTGCACCTTAGCGGTATCGCGATAGTAATCAACACGCGGATCGAACCACAGACCATAGATCACTTTCAGATCATATTCTTCAGCTATGTTTAATATATTCCTGTCATAAACACCGGAGCCATACCTTCTGATCGTGTTGGCGCCCATTGCTTTTATGGCGGCAAAATCTTTTTCGAGCTGTCTGCGTGAAAGCGGAACATTACCATCACGCCAGTCGTGTTTGGGATTATATGCGACACCCTTAATATAATAAGGCTCACCGTTTACACTCAATGAAAACTTTCCGGGCAGGCCATTAATAAATTTTGAAAGTTTCTTTATTCCTTTTTCCCTGAGATAATTCAGCTTATGCTCAAGCAAAGGACGCGCGGTAAATGGTTTCTCAGAAGCATTCAGCCCGGAAAATATTTCTTTCAGATCATTTCCGGAAATCCGGAAATCCAAAACGTATCTTTCGCTTTCATTTTTTCCAACCTCCCCTTCAATAACTTTCTTTTCGTTATGATAAAAAACAATTGATTTAATTTCTGTGAATTTTCTACGAATATCTTTCGCTGCATCTTTCATCCACTTCTTCTGATCTTCCCCTTTCACCGAACCAAACTCCGTGATCATTACCGGTTTTTTTAAATGACCCAAATTGGTTCGGTAGGGTTTGTATAATTCATTAAAAGAGTTCCAGTTTTTACTCTTGCTGTGTTCACCGTAATTAAGGCAACTGAACCCGATCCAGTCAACAAACAATTCTCCCGGGTAAAATTTCTCGGAAACAGAATAGCGGGGAGTCCAAACCCAGGTAATATTTGAAACTCCCAGGTTATTGAAGAAAGTATACACGTGCTGCCATGCTTTTTTAAATTCAGAATCATTTACAGTTGAATCTGAATCAAAATAAGGCGCGAAGCAAATAAACAAAGGCTCTTTGTGCAATCTGACCTTCGCGGCACAACGATCCAGGTACTTGTTGTATTTCCCGGATGAAATATCCCTGTAAACATTCTCGTTTACCCTCCAGTTAAGCAAAACCATTGAATGCGTTTCCTTAATTTCCCGCATTATTCCTGAAGGTAACTCACCCTGCCATTTAGCTTCAATTGCGACAACTGACAGGTCACGACCAAATTTATCACGGTAATCTTTTATATTGGAAAGCCCGGCTGAATCCAATGCTATTCCGGAGTAAAACCCACCAATTTCTTTTTTTCTGAACTTTGCGTCCAGCTCATCTGTCTTACTATTATAACTCACATAGAAGAGCGATAATCCTATCATTATTGTAAGCGGCGCGTTACGAAATGTTCCGTAAACTAATTTCTGAAATGAATACATTCCCCTGTGAATAGGCGCATATAAAGTCAACAGCGGAGGAATTTTCTTTAAGAAATATTTTACTGTGAGAAGCATGCGTTGCTGGCTCATTATAGTTGCAAAAGACAAAATGACGATGGTAATGAATGAATAGAGCGCCATTGCTACGCTGTAGGGAGTGTAATCGATTGACAATCCATAAATGATCGCGGCAAAACATATGGTAATAACAATAATGTTTGGCATGCAAAGCCTCCAGTAATTCGCGTGACGATCTTCTTTAGGAGTCGGAATATAGGGTACGCTGATATTCAGAATTGAATAAATGAATCCGACAGAAAAAATCCACCATGTTGCATTACGCAACATTCCACCTGCAAAATGAAAGCCGCGCTCGGACTCATGAAGCAACCAGCGCTGAGCAAACAATCTTATTACAATACCAAGCACACACAGGGGAGTAAATGTGGCGGCGAAACTTGATATCTCTACTTCCCACGGAACAACAGCCAGAAGAAGTGAAAGAACAGGAATAAGTATGTCAAGGAAATTTATAAGTCCGAACAGGTAATATACCGGGATGGTAAAATAATGCAGTCTCTGCTTCCAGGTAAAATTTTTATAAAGAGTTGGAAAAACACGAAACAATAATTCAAACGTTCCTCTTGACCATTTCAGCTGCTGCTTATAATATGAAGACAATGTTGCAGGCACCAGTCCGCGCGTCAGCATTTCAGGAATGTAAACCGATTGCCAGCCTTTTGCATGAAGCTGCATGGAAGTATGCATATCCTCCGCCAAACCGGGAGCGTGCCCGCCAATTGAATCAAGCGCTTTTCTCCTGAATGTACAATTCGCGCCAATAGCCTGCGCGGTTCCGTAGGAGTTCATACTCATCATCATCGGTCCGTAAAAATGATATGTTTGTTCAGCAGCTCCGCGCGCAACAAAACTTTCTTCCTGGTTGTAATATCCCTGAACACATTGAACGAACCCGATCTTCTCATTTTCAAAATATGGCAAAACCCTGTCAACAAATTGCGGCAATGGAACATGATCCGGATCAAGAATCACGCAGATATCTCCCGTTGCCTGCTTCAACGCGTTATTTATATTTCCTGCTTTCGCGTTCTTTT
This sequence comes from uncultured bacterium, assembly GCA_966211935.1. Classification (GTDB taxonomy): domain Bacteria; phylum Bacteroidota; class Bacteroidia; order B-17B0; family Aurantibacillaceae; genus AM-1111. Next base: position 3,333 of record CBIHPU010000482.1, read on the forward strand.
TTTCTTTTCTTGTAACGTGAATTATTCCAAGTTCATGACAAACTTTTTTCAATTCCTGATCATCGCCTTCGTCACACAAATAGTTTGTATGGGGATAAGTTATCTTCTGCATTGCCTTCAGCGTCCGC
>CBIHPU010000483.1:0-3457 GCA_966211935.1 uncultured bacterium
ATTAAGCGTTCTTTGGTTTGCTCATTAATGCGAATAGATAAATGAGTAAATGAACTCCTGCTAAGCCGTAAACAAAGTAAGGGACATCTGGAAGTGGATTCTCGATTGGGTCCTTTGCGTTTGCGGTAAGCAGTGTACTGTAACGAAGGTAGCCAACAAGAGCAAGTACCACAGAGCTTAAGATTCCCGCAAGTGCAGTTGCACGGATCCCTTTATACTTCATTGCCGGATTTGTTTCCGTTTTGCCGATGAGACTATGACGAATACCGTAAAGCAAATACATATCAAGTCCAAGCAACATCCATCCCAAAGCGCTGATCTGAGTTAACTGATCAAGAGAAACAACCATCGCGCCACAAACTACTATTCCTAAAATCGGAACAAGTGGTACCAGCGGAGTTTTGAATGGCCTTGGCATATCCGGATCTGATTTTCGCATGATGATAATTCCGGCACAAACCAGTACAAACGCGAATAAAGTACCGAAAGATGTAAGATCACCTGCAATACTGCCCGGCACAAAAGCCGCGAAAATTCCAACAAACAATAAGAGGATCATGTTGGACTTATATGGCGTTCTGAATTTTGGATGAAGATCAGAAAATACTTTAGGCAAAAGTCCGTCTTTAGACATTGAATAAAATACACGTGACTGACCCATCAGCATTACAAGAATTACAGAAGAGAAACCTGCAAGAATTGCAATGGTAACGCTATTGGCAAGCCATCCATAACCTTTCATGTAAGTTGAAATGGCGTATGTAACGGAAGATTCTTTCCCTTCTTTTGCAAACTCACTCCAGTGAGCGACTCCAGTTAATACGTGTGAGAACAAAATATAAAGTACGGTACAAACTGCAAGTGATCCGAGGATTCCAATCGGCATATCTCGCTTAGGATTCTTTGCTTCCTGCGCGGCTGTTGAAACCGCGTCAAATCCAATGAACGCAAAAAATACAATAGCGGCTCCGCCAAGTACACCGCCCCAGCCCCATTCAAAAATTCCATTGTGACCCGGAGTGTTTTCAGGAATAAGATATGGCGTGTGATTTTCTGGCTTAATGAACTGCCAGCCGATAGCGATAAACACTAGTACGATTGCCACTTTGATGAAAACGATAACAGCGTTAACCATTGCTGATTCCTGGGTTCCTTTAATGAGTAACAAAGTCAATATTAAAAGAATTCCTAAAGCGGGAAGGTTGATCATTCCTTCATAATGCGTTACAAGTCCCTGCAGATTTTCAGGAAGCTTTGCAACCTGCGCGTCAGTAAGTATAAGTTCGCCATGCTTTAGCGCTTTTGAAACGGTCTCAGGATTGCCAATGAAATCACCAAACTGACTGATGCTGTCACCGAGCACCTTGTAAGCATGCTCGAAGGGTGAATGACACCATTGATATGGTATTGCCCCTCCAAGCAAATTATTTAAGTATTCACTCCATGCTATAGAAACAGTTGCGGCGCCAAGAGCATATTCCATTATCAGCGCCCAACCAATTATCCAACCCATTAATTCGCCCATTGTAGTGTAAGCATAAGTATATGCACTACCTGCAATAGGAATCATCGCGGCGAATTCAGCGTAACATAAACCTGCAAACGCACAACCAATAGCGGCAACTACAAACGAAAGTGTAACACCGGATCCGGCTGCATCTGCGGAAGCTGCTGCTGTTCGCACAAAAAGTCCGGCGCCTATAATTGCGCCTATTCCCAATGCCACAAGCGACCACGCGCCAAGTGTTTTTTTCAATCCTGCATCAGCTGATGTTGCTTCCGCAAGCAGCTTGCTCAGTGATTTTCTCCTGAATAGTTCAGACATAGAAAAAAATTTATTAATTGCGCCAAATATAACCAAGTTTTTTGAATGGAAATTCCTGATTTATTAAGAGATATAAGGTTTTAAACAGTTTGAATTTTGTTGTATTATTGCGTTCTAATTTAAACCCAATAACAAATGAAAAAGTTCTTCAAAGGTGTATTCATTACCATTCTGGTACTGGCCGTTATTTACCTTATTTTATGTTTGATCGGTCCAAAAGAAAATTTTATGGAGCGAAGCATAACTATAGCAGCCCCTCAGGATTTTGTGATGCAAAAACTAGGCGATTACAAATACTTTAATGACAACTGGAGTCCATGGGCAGAACGTGATACTACTGCAAAGACAAGTTATGAAGGTGAGGCTGGTAAACCGGGACACAAATATACCTGGGACGGAAATGATGAAGTTGGAGCGGGCTCGATGGTAATCGATTCAGTTACGCCGAATTCATCTTATCAGTCGTTATTTTTTGTCCGTCCATACGAATCGAATGCTAAGGTTTGGCTCACTACTGCGCCGGAAAGTGACAGTACAAAGGTTACCTGGGGATTTCGCAGTGAAAATCCATTTCTGGCAAAGGGGATGATGGTATTCATGAGTATGGAAAAAATGTTGGCACCTGATTTTGAAAAAGGATTGGAAAAAATGAAAGCGGCAATGGAAAGAGATTTTGCGTCAGCACCAAAAACGGATTATACAATTAATGAAATTGAATGGCAGGAAAAAAGTTATATCGGTAAGCGAGCCGTAGTGAAATTTCAGGATATCGGAACTTATTTCAGTACGAACTTGCCAGCTGCATTTGCCGAAGCTGAAAAAAATAAACTTCAGATTGTCGGAGCTCCTTCGGGTCTATTCTGGAGTTACGATGAAAAGAAAATGGAATCAGATATGGCAGCCGCTATTCCTGTTGCTAATCCGCCAAAACAATTAAAAGGATGGGAAATAATCAACGTGCCGGCAGGAAAGGCTTTGGTTGTTGATTATTATGGAGCGTACGATAAATCCATGCCTGCTTACTACGCTGTGGATAAGTTTATGAAAGAGAAAAGTATGGAGAATTCTATGGTCATTGAAGAGTACGTTACTGATCCGGGTAAGGAGCCTGATACAACCAAGTGGCTTACAAAAATCTACTTCATTCTGAAATAAAAAATATTCTCTGTTTTAAAAGCCGCTGCATGAAAATGGGCGGCTTTTTTTTTGGTCACAAAGTTCGCGAAGTTTTTTCACGAAGAACACAAAACGATAACCTTCGTGCACTTTGTGACTATCCAGTGACCTTTGTGGCCTATCATTTCAGCAATACACCATCACCTTATAGGTAATGAATCCAAATACTTCATGGAAAAGCAGATTATAAACCTGCAATGCGTCTGACGAAGGAATAAAACAATGATCGAACTGAAATTTGCGCTGTCCGCTATATGAATCGGTGATGTATGGAAAAAGATTGGTGACGCCTTCTTTTTTGAAACAGGCCAATGAGCGACGCATATGGAACGCTGAAGTGACAAGCAAAACTTTTTTATCCTGGTATTTTAAATCTTCCAGAATCTTTTTTGTGTACACGGCATTCTCGTGCGTGTTTTTACTTTCGTTTTCAATGATCAGTACAGAGTCCGGAAT
>CBIHPU010000484.1:0-3451 GCA_966211935.1 uncultured bacterium
GGTAATGTATCGCGAAGCGAAAGTGCAGGATGCCACCCCAGTAACTGCTTTGCTTTACTCACATCCAGTTCCATATGATCATCAGCCATATCAATCATCCATGCTTTTATAAATGGGTCGCCAAAAATATCCTGAACTGTTGCACCGAATTTGGCTACGAATTTTGGTATCCTGTACGTTTTCCATTCCTTATCATGCGTCAAACGTCCGATTGTTTTCTGAAGATATTCAAAACTCAGTGTATCCTCTTCGCCAATATTGATGATCACCTCAGAAGGTAACTGCTTTCTCCTTTCAACAGCTTTAAAAATTGCATCCACAAGATCGTCAAGATGAATAAAGGGACTTCCATGTGTTTCGTCTCCCGGAAAAAAATGACTTGTAATTTCTTTCTCGTAAATACGCTTAATATGATTTGTAACCGGAATTGAAGCTCCGGTATCGTTGTACACTCCTGCAATCCGCAAAATCAGAGCCGGAACTTTTTTATGCTCGCTTAAAATCACTTTCTCTGCCTGTACCTTAGATTCCGGATAACCCCATTTAGGAAACAACGGCGATTCTTCAGTAATCTTCTTTCCCACTTCAGTTGGCTCATACACGAGCAAGCTGCTCGAGAAAATAAATTGTTCTACCTCATAGTCCTGTAACGCCTGCAGCAATTTCTGTGTTCCGCGAACAGTTACTTTCTCGTATAAAGGGCTCGGTCTTCCCGCAAAATCATAGTAGGCGGCCAGATGAATAACTGATGCTATCCTTGAACCGTAACCCGTGCTTACTCTCTTTAATCCATCCCGAATACTCTGTTCAGACGTAATATCCACATAAACCATTTCCGCTACAACAGGAGGAAGAGAATGCGCGCCCCTGTCAAAACCCACCATGCGATAATTTTGCACCAGCCGGTTTGTAATTGCACCGCCTATCAATCCGCTTCCGCCGGTTACAATAACCACTTCTTTATCTGAACAGCGAAGGCCGGTTAGCATGATGTAAATTTGAATTATGAATGAGTTTGAAAAATTCTTGTGCCATATTTATCATGAGAGGTTTTTGATGCTCATGTTTCATTGGCGGGCATTGTCATATACACAAGAAAAACTTACCAATTTTCGTAATCCCGAAAATATTAATGTCTTATCGAATTTATTTTCCAGTTACAAAAGTTGTGCAAACCAACGCAAAACTATTTGGCTTCCCAAGACGAGAAAAAAGTTTTAATCCTTAGGGTGTTTGGCCACAATCAGGTTGTGCAAAACAGAGTGGAGTCCAGTGAATTCATTATTCCTCACCATCTACATCCTGGAGTTCGTCACAATGTACATCTTCAGGTACTTCTTTGAATTTTTCTTTTGATCTTTTTTTATAGGGCCGCAATATTACACGCAGGCCCGCGTCATGAGAAATATAATTCCATGCCCAGTCCAGGAAAATAAATATTCTGTTTTTCACACCCAGAATAAGCATCAAATGGACAGTCATCCATAATAACCATGCTACGAATCCCTGAAATTTCATTCTGGGGAAATCAACAACAGCCAGGTTCCTTCCTACGGTTGCCATAGAACCAGGATCTTTATATTCAAAACGCTTCATCTCTTTTCCTTTAAGCAAGGCCTTCAGATTATCCGCAAGAAGTCTTCCCTGATTGATCGCAACATTTGCAACCTGTGGATGGCCCAACGCGTACTTAGGTGTTTCCATCATTGCAATATCACCGATGGCGTACACATCATCATATCCCTGCACCCTATTATAGCGATCTACTTTGATCCTGCTTTTTACAACAACATCCGGCCTTATCCCGTTAATTACATTACCTTTTATTCCGGCAGCCCAGATCACTGTTCTGCAATTTAGCCTCTCTCCATTACGAAACTCAACTATTCTTCCATCGTAATTTTTCATCACTGTATTCAAACTTACAACCACGCCAAGCTTCTCTAAAAATTCCTGAGATTTCGCAGATGCCTCAGGACTCATCGCGGAAAGCGTTTTATCACATGCTTCAACAAGCCGGATGTCCATTAAATCAAAATTCAACTCGGGAAAATCCTTAGGAAGCACATAGCGTTTCATCTCAGCAAGTGCCCCGGCAACCTCAACTCCGGTAGCGCCTCCACCTACAATAATGAAAGTCAACAGCGCTTTTTTTATTTCGTGATCAGACTCTGCGACCGCTAATTCAAATCGCTCAAGAATATGATTGCGCAAATACAAGGCCTCTCCAACAGATTTCATGGGTATGGCATTCTCTTCAACTTGTGTCAGGCCGAAGTAATTTGTGTCCGCACCCGTAGCAATTACAAGATAATCGTATTGAAAATTACATATTGTTGAGTGAACTATTTTCTTTTCTGTATCGACCCGTAACACTTCACAAGTTCGGATATGAAAATTCTTATAACGATGAAAAATTTTTCTTAGAGGAAATGAAATGGCACTGGGTTCAAGGCCAGCGGTTGCAACCTGGTAAAAAAGCGGTTGAAACTGATGGTGATTGTAACGATCAAGAAGTGTGATTTCAAACCCTGAATTCTTTAGACGGCGGGCAAGATTAAGACCTGCAAAACCTGCGCCGATAATCACCAACTTTTTCATCTGTAATTATTAGTTTTTTACTTAAGCAACACACAGAATACGCCACATTGAACAACAGCCCGGATAACCGGGAGCATGTTAAAGATGTGGCTATTTCATGGCAGGCGGATCAGTAATAGTAAAGATAAACATAAAAATACGTGCCGGTATGAGAGGAAACTTTGACAACGCACCTGTTTTCGTAACTTCGTGTTTCTGTGTCGAGTCCGTCCGAAATACTCAAACAATACTGGAATTACGATCGCTTCCGGCCTTTACAGGAGGATATTGTAAAAAGCGTGCTGCAGGGCAATGATACCCTTGCGCTTTTACCAACCGGCGGAGGAAAATCAATATGTTTCCAGGTTCCGGCACTTGCAATGGACGGAATGTGCATAGTAATTTCTCCCCTGATCGCGCTTATGCAGGACCAGGTCAAAAATCTGAACGAGAGAAATATTAAAGCAACCGCCCTCACTTCTGCAATGTCGCCCAAAGAATTAAAAGTTGCATTTGACAATGCGATCTACGGGGGGGATAAATTTCTCTATATCTCACCGGAGCGGTTGGATACTGAAAGTTTCCAGAAAAAAATAAGTGGACAAAAAATTTGTCTCATTGCTGTTGATGAAGCGCATTGCATTTCTCAGTGGGGTTATGATTTTCGTCCGGCCTATTTAAAAACAGCTTCACTCAGAAAAATTTTTCCGAATGTACCTGTGCTCGCGCTTACAGCTTCCGCAACAAAAGAAGTTGTAAAGGATATTACGGATAAACTTGATTTCAGATCGAATAAGAAGATCTTCAGAAAATCATTTGAAAGGAAAAATCTTCATTACATCGTTCAGCATGAAGAAAACAAACTTACACG
>CBIHPU010000485.1:0-3430 GCA_966211935.1 uncultured bacterium
GCCTCGTGAAACCCTTTTCATTGGAGAGATTGGTTTGAACATATCCAAGTTCCGCGCGCAGGTTTATATCCGGGATGAGATAAAATGTAAGTTTTACATCAGTTTGAAAATAGGTTGTCTTAACACCCTGTCCGGTAAAATGATCGTAATCCTGGTACGCGCCGTTTGCCAGTTTAGGGCGATTTATATAAGAAAGGAAAATATTTTGTCCCATGCTTACAGAAGAACCGCTTGTATCTTTTCCTATTTCGGCGTAAACGGTTTTCACATCGATGCCCCAGCGTTTGTGTTTGTATGAAATAATACCGATGGCTTCTTTAAAATTTGCACCGAACGGATGAGCGAGTGGTTGGTTGTAATGCGAATAACTTTGCTGCGGACTTCCGTGTGAGTAGGTGTAGGGTCTCACGGTATTCACTTCTGCCTGCAACATAAGATTCTTAATCTTAAAGGCGTTGAAATATTTTATTCCTGCCTGATAGCCTTGCTTGTTCGCCCACCATCCTTTTCGCTCACGTATCTCTTTTATGTAAAATTCATCTGCAACAGCCTGCGCATACACTTTCAATGTCTTTTTAATTTTCCAGGAGAGATTCAATCCTATGAAGGCGTTGTCAGATGAGCCGACCGAATACTCAACGGGACGGAAAAAAATTACCGGGTTAAGGTAATTAACGTCAAACGTCCTTACGCGGTTTGTATCTGTTCCCTGCCAGGTGATATTTTCAAACAAAGACAGATTCAAAGATTTGAAAATGTTCCAGCTCAGATAATGATAAGTTCCGAATTTATTTCTGAATTTATTTTTTATTCCATCGGTTCCGTAAATATCCCTGAACCAGGAATACCAGACGCTGTATTGTATTTTCCAGATGTTGATGCTTGAACGGAAGTATGGATAATTATTTGCGACGTCGCTTAACAATAAACTCCGGTATCCGTCACCTATAAAATGTTTGTCATTTCCTGCCTGAAAATTAAAAAGACTCTTTGGCGTATAAGAAACATAACCTGAAAAATTTGACCAGTTATATTTATTCTTGTTTCCATATGCAATTCCCATTCCCGGAATTACGCCAAGAGAATTTACAATTGTATCGGTAAAACCAGGATAAGAAACCGAGCCGCCGATAACGGACACAGCCGCTGAAAAATCATGATTGATGTCGTTACGTAAATAAACTCCACCGCTGGTTTCCGTAAGAAATTCCGAACGAAGCATGTCATATCCCGCCTGGATATCCGCTAGCGGAAGGATCTGCATTTCGTAACTGCTACGGTAATTCGGTTTCTGGATCAATGTTTTTTGCAGCGCGTAATGATGATCAACTGGAAACGATTTTATTGTCAGCGCACTATCCCTGTATTCTTTTAGCGTTAAATATAGAAAGGGACGAAAAGATGAATGAAATTTATCTGAAGGATGAATGGTGAAATACTGATCAACTTTGTTATTGAAATCATTCAGCATAATTGCGTTTTCAGCCGTACGTTCTTTTTGAGCGTGCGCCGTCTGCAGTATAAATATGCAGATTATTGACCAAAGAAATTTTTCTTTAAGAAATTTCATATTCTGTAGTATCCTCTTCTTCCGGATCTAAAACCGCTTTGCGTGGCAATTGTTTTTGCTTTCTTTTTTTTGCGCGATAAGTCATATCCAGAATCAGTGCGCATAAGAGCGTGTAAGCAACCAGCATAAAGAGTCCAACACTGTTGTTGACCAGGTACACGCTCAGTAATGAAACACCTATTGCTCCGATGTTGAACATATAGATGATCATTACCGTACCGCCGTGTCCCATTCCGCAATCAATAATGCGGTGATGCATATGATTCCTGTCTGCAGAAAAAGGCGAATTTCCTTTTGCCGCGCGAATAATGAAAATCCGAAGCGTGTCTGCAAGCGGATAAATAAGCGCCGAGATTGCAAACACAGGTTTTGAAATGTACAGCGTAACTCCTTTCAGGTTTTCTGCAGGATATTCTATCAGCTTAATGGCGAGTATGCAAATGATGAGACCTATGGTGAGCGATCCTGAATCACCCATAAAAATTTTAGCCGGGGTGAAGTTGAATACAAGAAAACCTAACAAAGCGCCCGCCAGCGAAAAGGCGAGAGAAGCGAGTACGTAGTCCTGTGCCATTACGAACCATGCGCCCATGGATGATGCAGCAATCAGTCCAACACCCGCGGCGAGTCCGTCTACTCCGTCAATCAGATTGAATCCATTCACAACAACACTGTAAGTGAAGAGAGACAGAAAGATACTTGCCCACTCCGGGATCTGTTCAACATCAAAAATTCCATGAAGACTGGTAATTCTTATTCCTCCAATCTGCACAAGTATCAATCCTACAATAACATGAGCCACGAGTTTTTTAATAGGCGAGGTTCCGATGATGTCATCTTTCACGCCAACAAAAAACAAAATCAGGGAAGTTGCTACAATGAGTTTAAATTCCTGAATGTATTTTTTTATAGCGGGAACATTTTCTTCGTAACCATCAATGCTGAACCACAGTGCAAATGAAAAAAGAGTGGCGGCGAAAATTATAATTCCTCCAATAGTAGGAACGATCCGTTTATGGATCTTTCTTCCCCCCGGCTCATCAAACAAACGTTTTAAGATGGCGACCTTAATGAGCGGCGGGGTGCAGTACAGCACAACCAGAAAAGCGGTGAAAAAAACTAAAATCAATACCAGCATTGTTTCCTCCTTCTAAATTCCTGCATTTAAATATCCCAATACGTGTTGTATAACGATGTTTTCAATGCAATGTAAAAATACTTTGTGTCACGCGGATCAGTGCCGCTGTCAATATTCTGTTTACGGATCAGACATCCGGCGCTTATATTGAAATTTGTTTTGGGGTTGAACAGGTAACCAATTTTGCCATCAAGTAAAGCGGTTGTTGAAGCTATTCCCTGATTCTGACTCTGGGAATTTAGCGCGGGGTTGAAATCTGAAACAAAAATATCCTGTCCATAATTTTGTCCGAGGTTCAACCCTTGCTGAATCATATTTATTTTTCCCTGTATGAAAAAGCGTTTGTAGCGATACGCAAGAATGCCAATCGCTTCTTTAAAGTTTGCTCCGGCAGGATGAGCAAGCGCCTGGTTGTAATGCGTATATGATTGTCCGTTATCTGTGGCAGTGTAAGCAAATGGTCTTACCGTATTATATTCAAAATGTAGAAAAAGATTTTTTACCGTAAACGCGTCGAAATATTTTACTCCGGCTTGCCATCCCGTTTTGTTTGTCAGCAGATTTCCGTTGCCCGCTTCGTCCATCACAAACTGACCGAAGATCAGCAATGATTTAATCGGCCTTATGCTCACATCAATTCCCGTCATTATATTCCTATTGTCCTCCAAACCGTAAAGAGCAGCGTTTGAAAAAATTACAGGATTAAAATAAGCAAGATCCAT
>CBIHPU010000486.1:0-3429 GCA_966211935.1 uncultured bacterium
TGGCGGTTGAAATTATATCATCAACCAGAACAACAGTATGGTTTATGTAACTTCCAATTTCCGGCACTTCCACCGAAACTTTTTTGTCTCCGCTCCTGGTTTTTTTTAAAACAATAAATGCTGCATTTGCCTGCTTTGCAACAGCGCTGACCCACTGGCGACTCTCCTCATCGGGTCCAACAAAAACCGGGTCATCAATTTTTTCCAGTACATATTGCGCTATCATTGACGTACTGCTCAATGATGTCGCTTTTGCCGAGTAAATTTCATTCAGCGAAGCGATCCTGTGCAAGTGAGGATCTATCGTGATGAGCTCGTCAATATACCCCGACAGCAATTCCGCGAAGAATTTATTGGTAACAATTTCTCCTTTTATAAACGCTTTATCCTGGCGGAGGTAGGGCAGGTAAGGAGTCACCAGCGTAATTTTTTTCGCGTTGTTTTCCCTCAGCTGTCTGCAAAAGAAAAGCAATGGTAAAATCTTTTCATCAGGCCTGTCCAGTGATAACAGAATGACAATATTTTTTTCCCGCGTATCAGTTTCCAGACGCAAATAAGATTCACCGTCGGGGAATTTTCTCATGAAAAATTTTCCTTCCGTCATTCCGATTTTTGACAGAAGTTTTTTGCCGAGATCTTCGTTACCTGGAAAAATGAACAAAATATTATGCATACATAAGAGGTTAGGTTATGATCAGATCGGTTAAAGTTTGTTGATACTGTCGCGCATAATCTAATTCGCCGATGGATTCAGCAAAAATGGAGTAAAGTAGCTCTCCTTTTTTTACGTGCTGATTAAGCCGCACGTTGAACAGCACACCTGCGGAATGTGATTTTGGAGCGCCCGCGAGCTTTGCGATCCTCGAAAGATTACGGCAATTTACCGAGCGAATAATTCCTGTTTCTGTTGCAAGAATGTCGTGCCGGTGCACTGCATATACAGGTTCTCGGAATGCGCCCTGCGCGAGGCAGATTGCCATGAATTTCTCGTATGCCTTTCCGCTTTCTATAGTTGAAATTGCATGGGCGTAACCGCTTCCCTTTTCAAAAGTTCCTGACAATTCCAGTAACCTGCCGGCCAGCAAAGCTGCCCTTTCTTTCAGATCTTTTGGCGCATCATCTTCGTTACGCAACACACTAAGTATGTCCATTGCTTCCAGTGAAGGACCGATTCCTCTTCCAACAGGTTGTGATCCGTCTGTTATCACGGCATCAATATTCAAACCTATCGCTTTGCCTACTGCCACAAAATATTCGCTCAGCTTTTCTGCATTTTGCAGCGAACGCACTTTTGCAGTTGGACCATAAGGAATGTCAATGATTACGTGTGTTGAACCTGCAGCTTTTTTCTTTGATAGTACACTCGCTATCATCTGTCCCTCGCTATCGATGTCCAACGCGCGCTCAACTGTTATCAGAATATCATCAGCCGGACTAATATCAACTGCGCCTCCCCATGTAAAGCAGCCATTCTCCTGCTCAATAACTCTTTTAATTTCTTCCATTGAGAGATTTACTTCTGTCATGATACTCAATGTGTCAGCAGTTCCCGCGGGAGAAGTGATTGCTCTTGAAGAAGTCTTGGGGATCGTTAATCCTGCAGCGGCTACAATGCTTACAATAATCGGTGTTGTTCTGTTGCCGGGCAGTCCACCAACAGAGTGTTTGTCCATTACCATTTGTGTACCCCAATCCATTTGTCTTCCGCTTCCAACCATCGCTCTCGTCAAGCCGATGATCTCGTCAAGATTTAAGTTATCTGCAGAGCATGCTGTAATAAAGGCGGCTAATTCGATGTTGGAATAGTGTCCTGCAACTACATCTTTTATTATCTCATTAAAATCTTCATGACTTAATGTATTGCCATAAATTTTTGATCTTATCAGGCGCAGCGATTGAACAGGATGAAGGTGGGCAACTGAAATTATATCTCCTTCAATTACACCTAGACGCGTCATGGCTTCTTCAGAAAGACCGGCTTCAATCGTACTTATCATTGTGCTGTGTACAACATTCAGTGTCGCGATAATTGCCTTGCCGCGATGGCGCACAATAATTCGAGTCAAAGCTTTAAATCCTTCCGAGCGGCAAACATCACAATCACTTCTCATGAAAATAATATTTTCACGATAGGTTTCAATTCCTACTGATCTCACAGTTAATGTGTGTATGCGTTCAGCATTCTCCATTACTTCAGTTAATCAATCGTGTTAATCTGCCTATTTGAATCAATATCATTGAAGTTAAAGATCCGGCAGCTATAAATATTATGTCTGAAATAATAATTGTTTTAAGCCTGAGTAATTCACGCAAAGGTGGAATAAGATAAGCGAGTATAATTATTGAGAAACTTATGGCGAGAGCCAGCCACACGTATTTATTTCGCATTACTTCCGATCCGAAGAAAGGACTTCCGGCTCTGTACATATTAAAGACGTGCAGTAACTGGGAGCAGACTAATGTTGAGAATAGGATGTTGTTTGCCTTTTGTGAATCCCATTCAACTTCGTTTAGAATGTAATGACGAACCTGAACTGTGGCAATTGCGACAAGACCAAGAATCAATGAATAGATAATTATATTCTTCCATTCTTTGTAACCTAGAATATCTTTTTTGAATGGTCTTGGTTTAAGTTTCATTATTCCCTGGCTGCCTTCGGTAACTCCTAAAGCGAGTGCAGGGAACACATCGGTAATGATGTTTATGAACAGGATCTGCAACGGAACGAGGGGAAAAGGAAGATTGAAAATCGCTATTGCTGCGATAACAAACAATTCGCTCATGTTGGATGAAAGAAGGTATACAATAAAACGATTTATATTTTCATAAATTACACGACCTTCCTTAACTGCAATGACGATAGAATTAAAACTATCGTCCTGCAATACAATGTCTGCCGCTTCCTGTGCAACCTGTGTTCCGCGTTTGCCCATTGCAATTCCTATGTCCGCTTTTTTTAACGCCGGCGCATCATTCACTCCATCACCGGTCATTCCTACAATGTTCCCTTTCTCCTGCAGTACTTTTACAAGGTCAAGTTTCTGCTCCGGGGTTACGCGCGCGAAAACATTAGTTTCTGCCCATTCGGTTTTTTCTTCTTCAGTCAGAGCTGAATATTTATTCATGTTCTTGCCGAGAAGAACTTTTCCGTCTTCCTTCATTATTCCCAAACGCATTGCAATGTTCTTCGCTGTCGCGGGATGATCGCCTGTGATCATGATTACCCTGATGCCCGCGCTTTTACAATCCTGCAGCGCATGGAAAACTCCTTCTGCAGGCGGATCGATCAAGCCAAATAATCCAACAAAAACCAGGTCTTTTGTGATCGTTTCGTTTTTGCTTTCACTAAGCGCGAAGGAGCCCGCTATTACTTTCATCCCTGACGCTGAATATTCCTGCGCCTTATTCAGCCATTCCTGTTTTTGTTC